>JACDGA010000018.1 GCA_013815505.1 Acidimicrobiia bacterium | reverse complement strand
CCGAGGATCGTCAGGAACGCAATGACGGTGGCGGGTGTGACCTCGAACCCGAGCAGCGAGTACACGCCGACGGAGATGACGACATCGTGCGCCATCGCCGTGATCGTGGCGATGGCCATGAAGAAGTTGAAGCGCAGCGTGATGAACGCGACGATGAGGACGAGGAACACCATGAGGGCGCGCACCGCCGAATTCGTGACGGTGTCACCCCAGCGCGCGCTCACCGCTCGCACGTCGACATCGTCGGGCACCACGCCCGCCGCCTCGGCGAGATCGGCGCGGACGGCCTCGCGGACATCGATCGTCTGCTCTTTCAGCTCCAGTTTGAGGCGGGCTCCCGAGTCGCCCGACAGCTCCTGCACACGTGCACCCTCGCCGTCGAGGCCGCGGTCGGTGAGCACCTGGCGGGCGTCGTCGACCGTGAACGACTCGGCGGGGACGTCCCACGAGACGCCGCCGACGAAATCGAGGCCGAGGTTGAACCCGCGCCCGACGAACGACGCAACGCTGATGAGCACGAGCAGCGCGGACAGCCCGATGCCCCACCAGCGCTTGCCGAAGAAGTCGTAGGCCGTCTCGCCGTAATACAGGCGCTTGCGGACCGACTCCGAGGCGACGGGCACCGTGCCGTCACCGAGGTCGGCGTTGGCGTGCTCGGTGTCGTCGGTGGTGCTCATGACGCACCTTGCGCCGTGTTGCGCGTCGACGTGTCGATGCCGAACACCCTCCGCGCGCCCACCCTGCCGCTGCGTGCGAGGAGGAGCACGGCGGGTCTCGTGAAGAAGTAGGCGACGACCATGTCGATGATGGTGGAGAGGGCGAGAAAGAAGGCAAATCCCCGCACGGAACCGACGCTCAGCCAGAACAGCACGAGCGCGCCGATCAGTGAGGCGAGGTTGGCGTTGAGGATCGTCCGCCACGAGGCGCTGAACCCTCTGGCGGCCGAATTCCGAAGCGAACGCCCGTGGCGCACCTCGTCTTTCAGTCGCTCGAAGAACACGACGTACGAGTCGACGGTGACGCCGACGGACACGATGATGCCGGCGCAGCCGGCGATCGTGAGCGTCAGGTTGCGCTGTGCCGACAGCAACGAGATCACGGCGTAGAGCATCGCCCCCGAAAGCAGCAGTCCGACGAGGATGATGCCCGCGAGCGCCCGGTAGTAGAGCAGCATGAACAGCATCACGAAGGCGATGCCGACCGCCCCGGCGATGAGCACGGCCCGCAGCGCCTCCTCGCCCGACGACGCCGAGACGCCCTGCACGGTCTGAGGCTCGATCTTGAAGGGGTAGGCGCCACGGTTGAGGACCGAGGCGAGATCACGGGCCTCGGTCTCTGTGAAGGTGCCGGTGATGCTCACCTCGTCGGTGAACGACGGCTGTTGCACGACCGGCGCCGAGACGATCTCACCGTCGAGAGCGATCGCCAGCTGCCGGCTCGGGCAGGCCCCCGAGCCGGCGAAGCACTCCGCAGCGAGCGTGTTCCATGTGCCGACACCACTGCCCGACAGCTGCGTCGTGACTCCCCACGACGCGCCTTGCACGACGGCGTCGGAGCTCTTGCGCTGGAACACCTGCCCTGTCGCGCCGGAAGGACCGACGTTGCAAAGCAGCCCATCGGAGGTCTCCATGATCAGCGTGCCGTCCGAGTTGTTGATCGGGTAGGAGGGCTCGGGGGCCACGGTCGTGGCGACGAAGAAAGGCGTCGTCGTGGTGGTGGCCGGTGGCAGCGTCGTCGCCGGTCCACTGCTCGCCGGCGTCGTCGAACCGGGTGAAGTCGTGGCGCTGGGCGTCGAGCTCGGCGCCGTCGTGGCGGTGGGCTCGGTCGTGTCGCCGCTCGTCGTCACCGTCGGCGGATCGGTGGGATCCGGGTTGCGGAAGCCCGACGGCGTCGCCGTCGTCGTCGATCCCGTGGTGGTCGCCGGCGTCGTCGCCCCGGTCGTGGACGGCGCAGAGGGTGGCGTCGACGAGCCGATCGAGGCGGTGGACCCCGTCGTGCCGCTCGTCGGGGTCGAGGTCGGCACCGTCGTCGGCGACGCGTCCGGCGTCGTGGTCGCAGTCGGCTCGGGCGTCGGATCGATGCACTGCAGCACCGGGTGCAGCGAGACCTCGCCGGACACGTTCACCAGCTCGAGCGCCTCGTCCTGGTCGTCGACGCCGGGGAGATCCACCACGATCGTGTCGCCCTCGACGCGGACGTCGGGCTCGGCGATGCCGAGCGAGTCGACGGCGTCACGCACGAGCTCGGCGACGAATTCCAGGTCTTCGCGATCTGCCTCCGTCACCGGCTCGAGCACCACGGACGCTCCGCCTTGCAAATCCAGGCCGAGTGCCGGCTCGTTGCCCTCGTAGCCGTTGTACCCGAGCAGGGCGACCGTCGCAATGACGATGCCGAGCAGCGAGGTCCAAAGGCGGGCGCGCATCAGGACGACGTGGTGCGATCGGTGCTCTCGGTCGCCGGCGTCGACGTGTCCGTCTTGCCCTGGATGGCGGCCCGCGCGACACGGATCTGCACGTCGTCGTCGATCTCGACCCACACCCGGTCGTCGTTCTCGAAGCCCGTGATGAACCCGTAGATTCCCGAGTTCGTGACGATCTCGTCGCCGATCCCGAGCTCTTTCTGCAGGGACTGTTGCTCACGCATCCGGCGCCGTTGCGGGCGGATCATGAGGAAGTACATCCCGACCGGGATGAGCAGCAGGATGCCGAGCTGAACAATGGCGCCGACGGCGCTCCCCCCGTTGTCGTCCTCCGCCGCCGTGGATGCCGTGGTGGCACCCGTGGTGCCGGGCGGATTTGTTCCCGGTGAGCTGGTACCGGCGAGCAGGAAGCCGGCATGGGCCATCAGCGCGGAATACGACATGGTGTGTGAGATCTCCTCGGGGTCCGGCGGCTCCGGGCCGACGGGGCAGCCTAGCGATGGTCATCCCCAGATCGACAGCACCTCGTGGCGCAGCGTCGCCATCGATCCGACGGCGATCGCCTCGCGAGCGCGTGCCATCAGGGCAAGCGTGAACGCGATGTTGTGCACCGTCACGAGCCGGGCCGCGGTCCCCTCGCCGACGTTGAACAAGTGCCGGAGATAGCCACGGCTGTGGCGTGCGCACGTGTCGCAGGCGCACGTCGGATCGAGTGGCTCGTCCTCGAGCGCGTGCCGCGCCGCCTTGACGTGCAGCTTGCCGGTGCTCGTGAGTGCGGTGCCGTGGCGCCCGAGACGGCTCTGCAGAACGCAGTCGAACTGATCGACACCTGCAGCGATGGCCTCGATCATCCCGGCAGGGTCGCCGACACCCATGAGGTAGCGGGGGCGATCCGTCGGGAGGTGCTCGATCGTCGCCGACAACGCGACGATCATCTCGTCGCGCCGCTCCCCCACCGACAGGCCGCCGATCGCGTAGCCGTCGAAACCGATGTCGACGATTCGCCTCGCGCACTCGCTGCGCAACGTCGCCGACGTGCCGCCCTGCACGATCCCGAACAGCGCCTGGTCTCCCCGGCGGTGCGCCGCCCGTGCCCGGCTCGCCCACGCCACGGTGCGCTCGACGGCGAGTCGGACGACCTCGTCGGGGCTCGGGAGCGGCGGGCACACGTCGAGCGCCATCTGGATGTCGGCTCCGATCAGCTCTTGGATGGCGACGGCCGATTCAGGGGTCAACCGGTGCGTGCTGCCGTCGTACACGCTCGCGAACGTGACCCCGTCGTCGTCGACGTCGGGTTCGAGCGAGAAGACCTGGAAGCCACCGGAGTCGGTGAGCGTCAGTCCATCCCACCCGGTGAACGCGCCGAGGCCACCGAGGTGGGCGACGGTCTCGGCGCCTGGGCGCAACATCAGGTGATACGTGTTGGCGAGCACGATCTCGGCGCCGAGCGACGAGTAGTCGGCGGCGCTGAGGTAGCGCACCGCCCCCCGGGTGCCGACGGGCATGTAGCACGGCGTGCGATAACTCCCCCGTGCCGTCGTGGCCACCGTCGACCTCGCCGTTCCGTCGTTCGCCAGCACTGTGGCCGTGACGCCGTGCATCAGTTGCGTGCGCCCCTGTCGAGGAGCATCGCGTCGCCGAACGACGCGAACCGATACCCCTCCGCCAGGGCGATGTCGTAGAGGTGGCGCCAGCTGGCACCCACGAAGGCGTCGATCATCATCAGCAGTGTCGTACGTGGGAGGTGGAAGTTCGTCAGCATCACATCGACGAGCTGCCAGCGGTAGCCGCGGTGGATGAACAGGTCGGTCCTGCCCGACAACTCGCCGGCACGCATCGCCGACTCGAGGGCCCGTGTCGCCGTGGTGCCGACGGCGACGACTCGCTCGGCGTCCGCACAACGGGCCATGGTCGCGGCCGGCACCGCGTACTCCTCGCGGTGGATGTGGTGATGCAGCGGGTCGTCCTCGGTGATCGGCCCGAACGTGTCGAGACCGACGACGAGCTCGACCGCGACGACGTCGATGTCACACGCTCGCAGTCGGGCGATCAAGTCGTCGGTGAGGTGCAGCCCGGCGGTCGGCGCGGCGGCCGACGCCGATCGGCGGGCGTACACGGTCTGGTAGCGGTCGGGCCGGTCGAGCGCCGTCGTGATGTACGGCGGGAGCGGCAGCTCGCCGTAGCGATCGAGCGCAGCGGCGACGTCGGGCAAGAGCACGTCGACGCGGCGGGTGCCGCCCTCACCGTGGTCACCGACGCGCACGATCGCGGTGCCGTCGTCGGTCAGCAGCTCCTCACCGTTGCGCAGCTTGCGCCCTGGCCGCACGAGCGCGGTCCACCCGCCCGCGTCCGGTCGCAGCAGCAGCACCTCGGCTGCGCCGCCCGTCCGGCGATGCAGCCGCAGCCTGGCGGGGCGCACCTTCGTGTCGTTGACGACGAGGACGTCACCGGGGCGTAGCAACTCTGGCAGGTCGCGGATGCGGTGGTGCCCGGGCGCAGCCGCTCCCCTGTCGACGAGCAGGCGGGCAGAGTCACGTGGCTCCACCGGCGTCTGCGCGATGCGATCGTCCGGGAGCGAGTAGTCGAAGTCGTCGAGGCGCATGGCGGCCTCAGTCGAACAGCGAGCGATGACCACCGCGTGGGTTGTCGGTCGGCGCGACGAGACCGAGGTGCTCGTAGGCGACGGGCATCGCCACCCGTCCCCGCGGTGTGCGGGCAAGCATCCCGAGCTGGATGAGGAACGGCTCGTAGACGTCCTCGACGGTCTCGGGCTGCTCGCCGACGCTGATCGCCAGCGTCGACAGTCCCACCGCACGTCCTCGGAATGGCTCGCAGAGCGCGCTCAGGATCGCCCTGTCGACCTTGTCGAGGCCCTTGTCGTCGACACCGAAGAGCGCGAGCCCGTCGCGTGCGACGGTGGCGTCGATGCGCCCCTTCACGCGCATCTCTGCGAAGTCGCGCACGCGCCGCAGCAGCCGGTTGGCGATTCGCGGTGTGCCGCGCGAGCGGCGGGCGATCTCCCTGGCGCCGTCGGTGTCGATGTGCACGTCGAGGATCCCCGACGCCCGCACGACGATGGCGCGCAGGTCGTCGGCGTTGTAGTAGTCGAGCCGTGCGACGAGACCGAAGCGATCTCGCAGCGGACCGGTGATCATGCCGGTGCGAGTCGTCGCACCGACGAGCGTGAACGGCGGCAGCGTGAGGCGGATGCTCGACGCTGCGGGGCCCTTGCCGACGACGATGTCGAGCTGGAAGTCCTCCATCGCCGGATAGAGGATCTCTTCGACGACGCGCGAGAGGCGATGGATCTCGTCGATGAACAGCACGTCGTGCGGCTCGAGCTTGGTGAGGATGGCAGCAAGGTCGCCGGCACGTTCGAGCGCGGGACCCGACGTGATGTGGAGGGCGACGTCCATCTCTGCGGCGACAATGCTGGCGAGCGTCGTCTTTCCGAGCCCGGGAGGTCCGGCGAACAACAGGTGGTCGACTGCCTGCTGGCGCCGACGAGCCGCGCCGAGCACGACCTGAAGGTGCTCGCGCAGCTCGGGCTGACCAACGAACTCGGCGAGCGTCGCCGGTCGCAGCCCCGCTTCGACGCTGCGCTCCTCGGCGTCGACGGAATCGGGATCGACGAACTCCTCACGCACGGCGCACCGCCAGCTGTTGCAGGGCCTCGCGCAGCAGCGACGCAGGTTCGCCGTCGACGGCCAGCTCGCGCAGCGACTCGCGGATCTCGTCAGGCTGGTAGCCGAGTCCGGCCAACGCCTCGCGCACCTCGGCGATGGCCGACGGACCGGCGCGCTCGCCGCCGGTCAGCGGTGCGCCGCCCTCGATGATGGGCAGCGAGAGCCGGTTGCGCAGCTCCACGATCAGCCGCTCTGCGGTCTTCTTGCCGACACCCGGCACCAGGGTCAGCGCGCCGGCATCGCCCTCGGCGACGACGTCGACAAGCACGGCGGGCGGATGCGTCGCAAGGATCGCGAGCGCGAGTGCCGGTCCGACGCCGTGCGTCGTGAGCAGCACGCGGAACGTGGCGCGGTCGTCCACCGTGGCGAACCCGTAGAGGGTCTGCGCGTCCTCGCGGATGTGGTGGTGGATGTAGAGGAACACCGACGAGGTGGGCTCGAGCTCGGCGAGCAATCTCGGCGAGACGACGACGTCGTAGCCCACGCCGGCAACGTCAACAAGGACCCGGCCTTCGAGATCTCGCTCGAGCACCTGACCGCGCAGTGATCCGATCATTTCGAGGGCACCGTCGCCTGGGCCACCGACGCTCGCATCGGCGCCATCGAGAGGTGGCAGAGCGCCAGCGCAGCGGCATCGGCGGCGTCCGCCGGGCGAGGCACGCTGCGCAGCCCGAGGCGACGCTGCACCATCTGCGCCACCTGCTCCTTACTCGCTGCGCCCCAGCCGGCAACTGCGTCCTTCACCTGGTTCGGGGTGTACTGCACGACCTCGCACCCTCGTCGCGAGGCCGTGGCCAGCGCCAGCCCGCTCGCCTGCCCCACGCTCATCGCCGTGCGCACGTTGACCTGGAAGAACACCTGCTCGACGGCCACGACATCGGGTGCATACTCGACGAGCAAGCCTTCGATGTCGTCGAGCAGGGCGGCAAGTCGTGCGGGCAGCGGCGCCTCCGGAGGCGTCCGCAGCACGCCGAGCGCAACGGCGGTTGCGCCCGACGCGGTGCCGTCGACGACGGCGTAGCCGCAGCGGGTCAACCCCGGGTCGATGCCGAGCACACGGCGTTCGCGTCCGAACACAAGTTCGCAGCGTAGTCGCCCCACCCGCCCGAGCGAGGGAACTGCACTCCTCGGCGTCGGCGACCTCCGCCCGTGTCAGCGACAACACGCAGCGCCGGCGGAAATCGCTGAGACAGGCCCGGGTCGCTGCTAACGCAACGACTCGAGGACACCGGGCACACCGTGGGGGCGGCGCCCCCACACCCCATCGCCGTCCGGCTCGCTGGCGCTCGCTCGGCCAGTTCGGTATCCCCGAGTCGCTGCTAACGCAACGACTCGAGGACACCGACCAACTCGTCGACGGAGCGAAAGGTGAGCCCGGCGATGGCACGATGGGCGTAGCGGATGACGCCGTCGCCGTCGACGATGAACACGCTGCGTCGCGTGAACCCGAGCGGTCCGAGTGTGCCGTACAGCGAGGCGACGGCCTTGTCCGTGTCGGCCAGCAGCGGGAAGCTGAATCCGTGCTTGGCGGCGAAGCGCTCGTGGCTGTCGATGTCTTGTGGAGAGATGCCGAGCACGGTCGCGCCGAGCCCGTCGAAGCGGTTCAACTCGTCGTTGTAGCTCGTCAGCTGGCGGGTGCACACTGGCGTGTCGTCACCCGGATAGAACACGAGCACCACTGGCTTGCCGGCGAACTGCGAGAGCGACAGGCGCTCGCCGCTCGTGCCCGGCAGCTCGAAGTCGGGTGCCCGGTCGCCGACGCCGACATTCATCGCGCCACCTCACGCGAGTCGCGACGAATCATGCGGTCGCGCCCTCCATCACCTCGTCGGCGATGTCGAAGTTGGCGAACACGTCCTGCACGTCGTCGTTGTCCTCGAGTGCATCGATGATCCGCAGCACCGAGCGCGCCTCGTCGACCGAGTCGAGCGGGACCAGGTTGGCCGACACCATCGGCGAATCCGCAGTCAGCACCGAGAAACCCGCCTGTTCGAGCGATGTGCGCACATCGTCGACGGCGGACGGATCGGTTGCGACACGCCACACGCCGCCGTCGTCGGCGATGTCGTCGGCGCCGGCATCGAGCGCGGCCAGCATCAGCGCCTCCTCGTCGGCGTCACCGTCGAGCATGATGACGCCCTGGCGGGCGAACTGCCAGCTGACGGCGCCCGGTTCGGCCAGTGAGCCACCGAGACGCGAGAACACGCTGCGGATCTCGGCACCGGTGCGCCGTCGGTTGTCGGTCAGCACGTCGACGAGGATGCCCACACCGCCCGGCGCGTAACCCTCGTACAGGATCGACTCGTACGAGGCACCACCCGACTCGCCCGTGCCCCGCTTGATCGCACGGTCGATGGCGTCGTTGGTCATCTGCGCACCCTTCGCCTTCTGCACCGCGGTGCGCAGTGTGGGGTTGGCGCCGGGGTCGCCCCCGCCTTCTCGTGCGGAGACCTCGATCTGGCGGGCAATCTTGTTGAAGAGCTTGCCGCGGGCCTTGTCGACGGCACCCTTCTTGTGCTTGATCGTCGCCCATTTCGAATGTCCGGACATGTCAGCTCCGTGATGCGGGTGCGGTGGACGTGGCAAGACGCACGAACCGCTCGTGGATCCGTGGGTCGGCGGTCAGCTCGGGATGGAACGTGGCCGCCATCACCGGTCCACGCCGGACGAGCACCGGTCGGCCATCCAGAGTAGCGAGCACCTCGACGGACGGTCCGACACGTGCGATGACAGGAGCCCGGATGAACACCGCATCGAACGTCTCGTCGTCGTCACGCAGTGTGATCGGCTGCTCGAAGCTGTCGATCTGGCGACCGTACGCGTTGCGCACAGCCGTCACGTCGAGCGCACCGAGACAGCGAACGTCGGCGCCCTCGGGTTCGACCGTCGACGAGAGCAGGATCAGCCCGGCGCAGGTACCGAACACGGGGAGGCCGTCGTCGACCGCTGCGGCGAGCGGATCGAACAAGCCGCTCGACGTCAACAGCTTCGTCATCGTCGTGCTCTCGCCTCCCGGCAGCACTATTGCGTCGACGCTGGCAAGATCGGACGGGGTTCGCACGAGCCTTGCACTGACGCCGAGCTCGCGCAGCGTCGAGCAGTGGGCGCCAAACGCCCCCTGTAGTGCCAGGACGCCGAACTTCACCAGCCGCGATCGGCGAACGTCTGGGACATCTCGTCCATGCCGATGCCGGTCATCGGCGCACCGAGCCCGCGCGACACCTTGGCGAGGATGTCGGCGTCGCGGAAGTGAGTCGTCGCTTCGACGATGGCCTTCGCCCGAGGCGCTGGGTCGTCGCTCTTGAAGATGCCGGAACCGACGAACACGGACTGTGCTCCGAGCTGCATCGCAAGCGCGGCGTCCGCCGGCGTGGCGATGCCGCCTGCGCAGAACAGGGGAACGGGCAGCGCTCCTGCAGCGGCAACCTCCTGCACGAGCGGCAACGGTGCCTGGAGCCGCTTCGCCCAGTCGAACAGCTCGGCGTTGTCGGCCTGGGTGAGGCGCCGGATGTCGCCCGTGATGGCCCGGAGGTGACGCACGGCTTCGATGATGTTGCCCGTTCCGGCCTCGCCCTTGGAGCGGATCATCGCCGCGCCTTCTGCGATGCGCCGGAGCGCTTCGCCGAGGTTCGTCGCGCCACACACGAACGGCACCTCGAAGGCGAACTTGTCGATGTGATGGGCCTCGTCGGCGGGTGAGAGCACCTCGCTCTCGTCGACGAAGTCGACGCCGAGCGCTTGCAGGATCTGCGCCTCGACGAAGTGCCCGATGCGCGCCTTCGCCATGACCGGGATCGACACGACGGCCTTGATTCCTTCGATCATCTCGGGATCGCTCATGCGGGCGACACCACCGTCTCGGCGGATGTCGGCCGGCACGCGCTCGAGGGCCATGACGGCGCACGCCCCTGCGTCCTCGGCCACCTTGGCGTGCTCGGCCGTCACGACGTCCATGATGACGCCGCCCTTGAGCATCTCGGCCAGTCCGCGCTTCAGGCGCAGCGTGCCCTGCTGTTGCGAGAGATGGTCACCCATGCCTCCACGATACCGACGCCCACGACACGCCCTGGGTTTCGCTCGCGGGTTTCGGCCATGGGTTTCGTGGGCTGCGCGCTCAGATCATCGCCGCGTCGGCGGTGTTGAGGTCCATCAGCTCGACGAACGTGCGGCCAGCGGGCAGCTTGATCGGCTTCGCGTCCTGTCCGATGCCTTGGTAGAGCGCGAACATGTCGGTGCGCTCCTCACGGACCCAGTGACCACGGATCACCTTGCCGCCGGCGAGCACGACGGCGGGACCCTCACCGAGCGTCTGGGCCTCCGGGCTGCGGGCGTCGACGGGGCTCGGCTTGTACGCCATCTTCAAGATGACGAGGTTCTGCGTGTTGACCTGTCCCGAGTCCGCCGTCATATGCGCGCTGCCGTACTGCAACCGACGGTAGGTGCCGGTCTCGGGGCTCCACTCCCAGCGCACCCGCAGCGAGCCGACGGACATCTCGGCGCCCGACGATGTCGACGTGTCGAGCCCGTCACCGAGTGTCTCCCGTGGGTCGAGGTAGCGGAACAGCGGACCGGGCTGCGGCGCACCGGCCGGCGCACGTGCCCACAGCGCATCGGTGCTGGAGTAGAGGTTGTGGGGCGCGCTGCGGTCGGTCGTGCGGAAGTAGCCGGGCGTGTAGAGCGCGTTGAGGTTCACGAGGTCGGAGTCCTCGATCGCTTGGGTCACACCGGCATTGCCGCCACTCCACGCGAACAGCGGCTGATTCAACGAACCGAGCATGTTGACGTCCTGTGTCCGACCGGAACGGATCGGTCCGACAGGGTTGGCGCTCTGAGAGTGGAACACGGCGGCGAAACGGGTGATCCCGTACTCGATGATCTCCTCGAACACGACGTCGGCCTCGTTGAGCCCACTCTGGGGCGTCGACGGAGGGGCGTTGTCGATCTTGACGACGAGCGCCGGCCGATCCGGTGAGAGCTGCTCCTGGTCGAGCACGTTGCCGACGAGCGGCAGGCGAGGGAACGCCGACTCCTCTGCAACGGCCTGGATCGGGAAGTTGCCGGTGATCGGTGGCCGCGTGTCGGGGGTGGTGGTGCCTGGCCGCCTCGTGCCCTCTGTCCGCTGCGTCGTCGTGGCGGGAATCGTCCCGGGACGGGTCGACGACGCAGTGGACGTGTCCTGGGTCGTCGGTGACACGACACCATCCGTGTTGGTGGTGACCGTGTCGGCGCTGGTCGTCTCGATTGCGGTGACGTCGCTCGGCTCCTCCTCGGACGTCGAGCCGTCACCCGCGCAGGCGACGATCGCCATCGACGCCGCGACGAGCGCGGCGCCCATCGTCGGTCTCGTCATCAGAGCTCCCTCAGCAGTGCGATCCGCTCGTCGAGCGGTGGATGGGTGTTGAACATCTTGTGGAACGAACCGAGCCGGCCGCGATCGCCGACGCCGCTCATCGGCTGCTCGATCCACAGGTGCGCCGTCGCAGTGGATGCAGAGTGCGTCACGGTCGTGTCGTCGCGCAGCTTCTCCAGTGCCGAGATGAGCCCCGGCGGGTACCGGGTCAGCTCGCATGCGCTCACGTCGGCGAGCGTCTCTCGCCGGCGCGAAACCGTGGCCTGCATCGCCTTGGCGATGATCGGCGCAACGATCAGCAGCACGAAACCCACGAGTGCGAGCGGGTTGAACCCGTCGCCGCGGTCGCCCTCGCGCGACACGCGGCCACCGTTCCACCACATCAGGCGGATCGCGGTGTCAGTGAGGAGGGCGACGGCGCCCACGAGTGTGACGGCGAGCGTCGAGACGAGGATGTCGTAGTTGCGGATGTGCGAGAGCTCGTGTGCAAGAACACCTTCGAGTTCGACCCGGTTGAGCTTCTCCAGCAGCCCCGTGGTCACTGCGATCGCAGCGTGCTTCGGATCGCGGCCGGTGGCGAATGCGTTGGGTGCCGGATCGTCGATCACGTAGACGCGTGGCTTCGGCAGGCCACCGGCGATGCAGAGACCCTCGACGAGGTTGTGCAGTCGCTGGTAGTCGCCCGGTTCGGCGGGCTTCGCCCGGCTGACGGCGAGGGCGATGGAGTCGGACTTCCAATACGACACGAACGCCATCACGGCGGCGATGACCGTGGCCACGAGCGTGCCCATCCAACCAAGGCCGGTGAGCTGGCCAATTGCGGTGCCGATGAGCACGACGATGACGACGAAGCCCACGAGGAGCAACACGGAACGGCGCTTGTTCGACGAGATCAATTCGAACATGACCGATCCCAGGTTAGGAGCGGTGACCGCGGTTGCGACGGATGGTCTTTCGCTAGAACCGCACGTCCGGGGCGGTCTGCGCAGCTTCGTCGGCCTCGAAGTACTCGCGCCGCTCGAAGTTCAACATGTTGGCGAAGAACACGGTCGGGAACTGCTGCAGCTTGTTGTTGTACGACAACACACTGTCGTTGTAGAACTGGCGCGAGTATGCGACGCGGTCCTCCGTGGCGGTGAGCTCTTCTTGCAGGGCGAGGAAGTTCTGGTTCGCCTTCAGGTCGGGATAGGCCTCCCCGAGGGCAAAGATCTGTCGCAGCGCACCGGTGAGCTGGTTCTGCGCCTGCCCCTGCGCCTCAGGCGTGTCGGGCGCAGCGATGGCTGCGTTGCGTGCCTGGATGACAGCCTCGAGCGTCTCGCGCTCGTGCGCGGCATAGGCCTTGACCGTCTCGACGAGGTTCGGGATGAGATCGAGGCGGCGTTTCAGCTGGACGTCGATCTGTGACCAGGCGTTCTCGATCTGGTTCCGCCGGCGGATGAGGCCGTTGTAGGCGATGATCAGGTAGAGCACGATCAGGACGACGACGGCGAGGATCGCGATGAGCACCCACATGCGCTGCAGTGTACGTGTGCCTCGACGCCGCGTCGCTCATGGCTGCGCCAGCAGATGGCGTGATCGATCGAGGTAGAGGTTCGCCAGCGCTGTCATCGAGAATTGCTCAGCCCGCCTCGATCCCGCAGCGACGAGCCGGGCAGCCGTGGCCGGGTCGTCCAGCACGCGGCGCAGCGCGATCGCCAACGCCTCGACGTCGCCTGGCGGGCACAGCAGCGCGTCGACCTCGTTGGTCGCGACGTTGCCGTAGCCGTCGAGCGAGCTCGCCACGACCGGCGTGCCCGCTGCCATCGCCTCGACGAGCACGACACCGAACGACTCCCCGTGCAGCGACGGGGCACAGAACGCCGTGGCGCCGGCGAGCCGGGCCAACTTGTCGGCCTCGCTGATGCGCCCGAGCCACTCGATCCGCCGGTCGTGGGCAAACGACGCCTTGAGCGACGCCGTGTCGGGGCCGTCGCTGGCGACGTGGCAGCGGACGTCGGGACCGAGCAGTGCCATCGCCTCAAGCAGGACGGCGAGTCCCTTGCGCTCCTCGTGACGCCCGCAGAAGAAGACCGTCGGATGGGGGTTGACGATCCGCGACACGCTGCGGATGCGCTCGATCTCCACGGCGTTGAACACGATCTCGTACTCGCCACCGAGATGCGATGCTGCCAGATCGGCAGCGTGTCCCGACACGGCGAACTTCACGTCCAGGTTCTCGATGATCCTCATCAGCAGCGGCCGGAACACCCGGTAGCTGCTCGATCGCCCGGCGGCGTGGAACGTGGCGATGATGGGCGCCGGGTGCACGATGGAGGTGGTCATCGAAGGTCCGGGCGCAAGCGGTTCGTGCACCCACAGCACGTCGAAGTCCTCGTCGCGCAGCGTACGGATCGTGCGAAGTGCGCACGGGGCATCGGGAGCGAGCGGGGCGATGGACCCGTTGGCGGAAGCTGGCAGGCTCTTTCCGAGCGGCGACACGAAGCTCGCCGGCGGCGGTCCGTCGCACGGCCCGAGGACCCGTGTCTCCTCGCCCGCCGCGCGCACCGCGCGGGCGAGACCCATCACCTGCGCCTGCACGCCACCCGGTACGGACAGGCTGTACGGGCAGATCAGACCGATCCGCATGGTCCGCCGAGCGTCTCGACCGCGACGGCACCGACCTGGCCACTGCGCATCGTGCAACCGTAGCGATCGCCCGGCGCGGCTCAGTGCG
>JACDGA010000133.1 GCA_013815505.1 Acidimicrobiia bacterium | reverse complement strand
GTCCGCACGAGACGATGATCAGCTCGGGATCGGCGAGGCCGGCGACGTCCTCGATGCCCTTCGGGTTGCCGGGCTCGGTCAGGATCGTCAGCCTGTTCGTGGCAAAGATGCTCGGCTCACCGTCGACTTCGCTCGCGACCTTGTCCATGTTGACTTGGTCGGCGGAGGCGAACACGTCGACGCCAGCGCCCTCGGCGATCTGTACTTCGAGCTCTGACGAGGCGGCAAAGTTGAGCTCGACGGACGCTCCGTCGTGCTGCTCCTCGTAAAGCGCACCGAGCTCCTCGTACGCGCTCGTCAGCGATGCTGCAGCGAAGACGGTGATGTCACCGCCGGCGTCCTCGTCGTCACCGGCGCAGGCGCCGGCGAGTGACAACGTGAGTGCTGTGAGGAGGACGAGGCTCGTGCGCATCGGAGCATGGTAGTCAAGTTTTCACTACTCGATCCATGCGCTCCCCATGCGGGGGCCTAGCATCGCTGCGTGCCGACGCTGGCGGAACACGCCTGCCTTGCGCTCGTCGATCAGGGCGTCGACCACGGCTGGGCGATCGGTAGCCTCCTCGCGCCGGACGGCGAGCTGGGAAGGGTGTGGTCGCTGTCGCGTCCGCTGACGTATCGGGCGATCGATGCACTTGTGGACGCGGATCTTCTTCGTCGCAGCCCCCCGAAGCCTGGCCGGGGGCGTGCGCGGTCGCCGTTGCGGCTCACCCGCAGCGGCCGGGCGGAGCTGGCGGCCTGGCTCGACGCGCCCGTCGATCACATCCGGGACGTGCGGACCGAACTGCTGCTCAAGCTGCTCCTGCGTGAGCGCGCCGGGCTCGATGCCCGTGCACTGGCGATCGCGCAGCGCGACCATCTCTCGGCCACGTTCGCCGTCAACGCCGCAGCCGGCGACGACGGCGACATCGTCTCGCTGTGGCGTCGAGAGAACACCGCCGGCGTACGGCGGTTCCTCGACGCCATGACAGGTCGTAGCGTTCGGCGATGATCATCGTCACCGGCAGCATTCGCGCCCATCCCGAGAGCCTTGAACGCATGCTCGCGCTGAGCCTCGAACACGTGCGGCGATCTCGCCTCGAGCATGGGTGCCTGCTGCACTCCGTGCATCAGGACGCGGAGGATCGGTTACGTCTCGTGTTCGTCGAGCACTGGGTCGATGCCGACGCGCTCCGCGCCCATTTCGCAGTCTCGGCGGCTCAGGCGTTCGTTCGCGAGATGTCGCCACTCGCAGACGGTCCACCGGAGATCGCTGTCTACGACGCGCAGCCGGTGACGGTGTGACGTCGTACGGTCGGAGCATGACTGCGGATCTGGAGGAACGCCGGTTGGCCGTCGTGCGTGAGCACATGGAGTCGGAGAACGTGCAGGACTTCGACCGCACGATTGCGACGTTCGCGCACCCCCGGTATGAGCTGATGGCGACAGGTGAGGTGTTCGACGGGGACGCAGAGGTGCGCGACTACTTCGCTCGCTCGAGGGCCGGCTTCCCCGACCAACGAAACGACAACAGCGTGTTGCGCAGCATCGACGACGGCGTCGTCGTCGAGTTCGACCTGCTCGGCACCCACGCTGCACTCGGGACGTCGTTCAGGTCGCGCATGCTCGCGATGTTCCTGTTCGAGGAGGGCGGCGACCGGATCGTCTGCGAGCGCGTCTACTTCGACACGGCGTCGATCCGTCAGCAGCTCCTCGGCGAGGGCGGCGTTGTCGCTGACGCGTGAGTTCAGCTTCGCAGTGGTGCCACGTCGAGCTCGCTGAGCAGCGTGTCGACACGAGTGCGGATCTCGTCGCGGACCGGTCGGACGGCGGCGACGTCGAGCCCGGAGGGATCGGTGAGCTCCCAGTCCTCGTAACGCTTGCCTGGATAGAGCGGGCAGGCATCGCCACAACCCATCGTGACGACGACGTCGGCAGCCTTGACGATCTCGTCGGTCCACGGCTTGGGGAACTCGCCGGTGATGTCGATGCCGACTTCCGCCATCGCCTCGATCGCTGCAGGGTTGATCTCGGCACCCGGTTCCGAGCCACCTGACCACGCGATGGCACGATCGCCGGCGAGATGGTTGAACCAACCGAGCGCCATCTGTGAACGGCCGGCGTTGTGAACGCACAAGAACAGCACGATCGGCGTACCGTCGTCGTGCTTGCCCTCGACCCTCGCGAGGGCGTGAAGGCGTTGACGGGCGAAGCGCTCTGCGATCAAAGGCAGGAAGTTCGTGAACTTCGCGGTGCCGGCAAACTGGTCGTAGCTGGTGTGGAGGTACAGCTCGATGGTCTCGGTGGAGAACGTGCCGTCGAACTCGTCGTGCAGGGTCCTCGCGGCGCTGCGCAGCGCGAGTTTCCGGTCGGGGGCGAGGCTGTCGAGGTCGGGCATGGGGGAGCTCCTGTGTCCGATGGGGTGATTCGGTTCTGTCATGCCGCGTTCCCTGCGAGTACCGAGATCCGGTTGCTCAACTCGTCGCGGGCGGCGTCGAACGCGGCTCGCGTTCCAATCGGCACGGGGTCGACGATCGACCAGTGGAGCCACCCAGTCCCCGGGTCGAGCTCTTCGTGGGCCCGATCGCAGACGGTGATGACCAATGCCGGGATCTCGTCGACATCCTCGATCCGGCGCGGGCGGGCACCGCCCAGGTCGAGGCCGATGCGACGGCCAGCGGCAACCGCACCTGGGTGCACGCGGTGTGCGGGTGCGGTACCGGCCGAATCGGCGGCGACACCAGCGAGGCGCAGCCACAGTGCCGCAGCAAGCTGCGACCGCGCCGAGTTGTGCGTGCAGACGAACAGCGCTCTGCCGATGGCGACGGACGATTCCGGCACGAGCCCAGCCAGCGCCTGGCGTTCGAGATGGACGTACCGCCGACGGCCGTCGCCGGACGAGCGATGGCGGGTGATCAGCCCCGCCCGCTCCAGCACGTCGAGATGATGTGCCAGCAGGTTCGACGGGACGTGGAGCAGGGCCTGCAACTCCACCGGTGCTCGATCCGAACCGACGAGCTCTTCGACGATCGCAAGTCGTGCCGGCTCGCCGAGCGCGGCATGGCGCACCGCCCGTTCCTCCACGGTTCCGTCGAGCACTCGCTCAGAGTACTGCTCAACGTAATCTGAGTCAATATTCTTTGACGTGAGGCGACGCTCAGCGCCACCGATCGACCGCAACCATCGCGCTCGTCACGCGATTGTCATGTTTGGAGGCCACCGCTACTACACTGTGTCGAACTTTCCCTCCTGAAGGAGCGCTCTTCCATGATCCGTCGTTTGTTCACATTCATCGTTCCGACGATGCTGCTGGTCGCCGCGTGCGGGGACGACGACGACGGAGGTAGTGGGAGTGAACCGCCAGTATCGGCCTCGGATGGATCGGCGCTGCAGGTCAACGACGCCGATGTCCAATTTGCGCAGTCGATGATCCCGCACCACCGCCAGGCTGTCGAGATGGCGAACATCGCGCTGGACCCGTCGAGCGAGGCGAGTCGCGCCGTCACCCGCCTCGCCGGCGCCATCAAGCGCGCCCAACGGCCCGAGATCAAGACGATGACGACGTGGCTCGAGTCGTGGGGCGAACCGCTCGACGAGGGAGCAATGGATCCGGACATGTCGAGTGGGACTGGCATGGGTGACGACATGTCCGATGACGGAATGATGTCGGGCGAGCAGATGTCCGAGTTGGAGGACCTCACCGGGACGGAGCTCGATCGTCGCTGGTTGAAGATGATGATCAAGCATCACGAGGGCGCCGTCGAGATGGCCGAACGCGAATGCAGGGACGGGGCCAACCCCGACGCGCTCGAGCTGGCCGCTGACATCATCGCCACTCAAGAGGCCGAGATCGCCGAGATGCGCGAGCTGCTCGGGTCGTGACGACCGAGCAGGGCAACTCTGTCCTTCGGCGCGCCCGAGGGAGGTCGTGGCGCGCGTCCGTTGCGTTCGTCGTTGCGGCGTCGTTCGCGATGCAGTGGAACGTCGCCAGCGCTGCGCCGCCGGACGATCCGGCGGATCGTGCCGCCGAGGACATCGCCGAGGCGCAGGAACGGGCCAACGGTGCCGCGGAGGCGTACTTCGGGGCCGAGGCCGAGATCGACGCGCTGGAGCTGGAAGCAGCGGACCTCGAGGTACGCCGCTCCCGACTGGCATCGAAGGTTGCTCGGCTGCGGCGCGCAGCCGATGCCGCCGCCGTCGATGAGTTTGTCGCAGCGGGCGCGCGGGGATTCTCGATCCTCAACGAGACGAAGGATGGCGACGACGAGTCACATGCCGAGGTCTACCGTTCGTTCGCCGTCAACGGTTCGCTCGAGGACATTGACGCGTACGAGGCCGCCGACCTCGAACTCGAAGCGCTGGACCACGAGATCGAGGACCAGTCGGCCGAGCTCGATGACGTCAAGGAGGCGCAGCTCGAGCTGCAGGCGCAGGCCGAGGCCGAGGTCGTCCGGCTGCGAGAGGTCGAAGAGCAGCGACTGCGCGACGAGGCGATCAGACGCGAGCTCGAGCGTCGCCAGGCCGAACGGGAGCGGCAAGCCGAAGAGCAGGCGAGGCTCGCTGAACAGCGACGGCAGGCCGAACAGGAACGTCTCGAGGAGCAGTGGCGCCGAGCTCAGGAAGAAGTCGACCAAGCCGCCGCAACCGCAACCACCACTGCGACCACTACTGCGACCACCATCACATCGGAGGTGCCTGAGACGACCGCACCGGTCCCGCCACTGGCCGTCCGATTCGCAGATCCCCCTGAGACTGCGGCGGAGCCGCCTCCTGAGACTGCGCCGGAGCCGCCTCCCGCGCCGCCGCCGCCGCCGCCGCCACCGCCGCCGCCGCCTCCACCACCACTCGCGCCGCCACCACCATCTCCCCCGCCGCCGGTGAGCAGCGGCATCGTTTGCCCGGTGCGAGGCGGATCCGCCTACGCGGACACCTGGGGTGCGGCCCGCTCCCAGGGCCGCAGCCACGAGGGCGTGGACATGATCGCCCCGGCGGGCACACCGCTCGTGGCCGTCACGTCCGGCCGCGCCGAGATGCGATCCGCCTCCCTCGGCGGCAACGCCGTGCGAATCTGGGGTGACAACGGCGACTATTACTTCTACGCCCACCTCTCCGCCTACGAGGGCTCCAGTCGCCAGGTGTCACAGGGCGAAGTCATCGGGTACGTCGGCATGACCGGGAACACCTCCGTAAACCATCTCCACTTCGAGATCCACCCAGGAGGCGGCGGTCCCATCAATCCTTACTCATCCGTCGTCGCCGCGGGCTGCTGACCGTGGCCTGCCAGCTTCTTCGCAGAGGGCGTTGGACCGCATCGATCCGACGATGACCACGACTCCACAGTTCGCGCAGCACTGGCTTCGATGGAGCCAGATCGGCGCGCTGATGATCGGGGTGGTCGTCCTTGCGACGGGGGTGTTCGTCGGTGTCCGCCTCGCCGCTGATGACGACTCCGACGCGGCTGATCCCTCCGCCGCGTACGGGATGTCCCACGTTCACGGTCTCGGCCTCAACCCAGCCGACGGCTCGCTCATCGTCGCCACCCACAACGGAACCTTTCGGATCCCCGCCGACAGCGAGGACGCCGAACGCCTCGGCGACAGCCTGCAGGACACGATGGGGTTCACGGTCGTTGGTCCAGACCACTTCTTGGGCTCCGG
>JACDGA010000132.1 GCA_013815505.1 Acidimicrobiia bacterium | reverse complement strand
GCGATTCTCCCCACGCGGACGCACCCAGAGTTGGGGCCAGATCGCGCTGAGAATCCGCCGAACGTCTCAGCCGGCGGGCTCGAGAGGGCGACCGGAGGCTCGCCAGGCGTCGAAGCCACCGTCGAGCTCGGCGATGTCCGTGTAACCCAGCGCCTCGAGGTCGTCGATCGCGTCGGCGGACATGTTGCCCGACCGGCAGTAGACGGCCAGCTGCGTGCTTCGGTCATCGGGGAGCTCGGTTGACGACGCGACCTCGTCGAACGGAATGGTGAGGTCGGTGCCGTCGATGCTGCCCTCGTTCGGTGTGTGCACGTTGATCGTCACGACATCGGGTGCGGCGACGCGACCAGCGAACGCCTGAGGGTCCATCAACTCGGACGAGGTCGGAGCCTCCGTGGCCGACTCGCCGATGTTCTCTCCCTCGCCCTCGTCCGATCCACAGCCCGCTGCGATCAACGTCAGCCCCGCCAACACTGCGCCCAGGAGCATTCGAGAACTGACCACACGTCCAGGATACGGCGGCGACGTCGCAGCTCCGCCTCGGGGGCGGCCGCATCTCGACAGTTGTGGTTCGGTGCTCTCTGCACGGGTCCTGCAGGGGCGCCGTCAGCCGGGAGCGATGAGTTCGGGATGTGGAGGGCGTCACTATGGTCATGACCATCGCAGCTGGATCCGGAGCGACGCTGGGTACGAGGGACACGATCGTCCTCGTCGGCACGACGAAGGGGTTGTTCACCCTCACCTCGGGGGATGGTCGCGCCCGCTTCGAGCTGAGCGGGCCGACGTTCGCCGGCGAGGAGGTGTACGCCACCTGCATCGACACCCGCTCGGCAACACCGCGACTGTTCACAGGGTCGAGCAGCAACCATTGGGGTCCGGTGCTGCGGCGATCTGACGACCTCGGCGTGACGTGGACCGAGGACGAGCAGGCCGCATTGCGGTTTCCGGATGGTGCCGACGCCTCGTTGGCGAGGATCTGGCAGCTGGCACCCGGCCCGAACGACGAGCCAGACGTGATGTACGCCGGTGTCGAGCCTGCTGCGCTGTTCCGCAGCGACGACGGCGGGCGCAGCTTCTCGCTGGTCAGCGGGTTGTGGGACCACCCACACCGCACGCAGTGGCAACCCGGCGGTGGCGGCTTGTGCCTTCACACCGTGCTTGTCCACCCGGAGGAGTCCCACCGTTTGCTGATCGCCATCTCCGCGGCCGGTGTCTACCGGTCCGACGACGCCGGTTCGTCGTGGCAGGCGAGCAATCGTGGGATCGTCGTCGGCTTCGTTCCCGACGGGGAGGCGCTCGAGTTCGGTCAGTGCGTGCACAAGGTGGCGCGGGACGCCGCTGATCCCGAGCGCCTCTACCTCCAGCACCACGGCGGCATCTACCGCAGCGATGATGGCGGGGAGGCGTGGACGGCGATGACGGGGATCGCCGGGATGGACTTCGGGTTCCCGGTCGTCGCCCATCCGACGCAGCCGTCGACCGCCTATCTGCTGCCACTCGAGAGCGACGAGTATCGGTGCACCCCTGACGGGCAGTGCATCGTGTGGCGGACCACCGACGCCGGCGAGACGTGGGAGCCCCTCACCACCGGGCTCCCGCAGCGCGACGCCCACCTCACCGTTCTGCGCGATGGGTTCACCACTGACGGGCAGGACCCGGCCGGCCTCTACTTCGGCACCCGCACGGGCGAGGTGTACGCGTCGACCGATGACGGTGACTCGTGGCGCCTCCTCGCCGAGCACTTGCCTCCCGTGATGTCATTGCGGGCGGCGCCGATCGTGGTGTGATTGCGATGAACGTCCGTGTCCGCGTCCCAACGCAGCTCCGCGACCTCGTCGCTGGCGCCTCCGTCATCGAGGTCAGCGTTGGTAGTGCATCGGACCGGGTGACGACGGTCGCGACGGTGCTGGACGCCTTGGCCACCCAGCACCCGGCCCTCGAACGCCGGATCCGCGAGGAGCAAGGACAGACACGCCCGCACGTCAACGTGTTCGTCGGATCCGACAACGTACGCGACCGAGACGGCCCTGCGACGCCCGTCCATGCGAGCGAAGAACTGTCGATCATTCCTGCCGTGTCCGGCGGCTGAGCGGTCACGAGGTCGGCTCCGTAAACGCCCTCTCCCTCGCGCTGGCGCTCCACGATCAGCCGCCGGTGTTCAGCTCGTCACGTCCCGTGGCGTAGTTGAGCATCGCGTAGGCGACGGCGTCGGAGTTGATGTCGAGCGCCCGGAGCGACAGGTTGTCGATGTCGTCACAGGCCTTGTGATCGCAGGGGTCGTAGGCGATGCCGGCGGTGCCGCCCCACTTCGCCTGCTGCGCCGCGGTCTTGATGCCCTCTGCGCCGGTGAACAGACCGCCGGCCGGGATGCCGTTGTTGATGAACGCCTGGTAGTCGGATTGACCGCTGAACGCCGTGGGCTCGGACGGGATGCCGCGCTCGGCGTAGTAGCGCTCGAACACTGCCTCGATGTCGTCGGAACCGTCGGGACCGACGAGGCCGAACGCATCGCCGTCACCGTCGTAGATGAACAACCCGTAGTTCGGTGAGGCGATCATGTCGAAGTTCAGGTAGAGCTCGATGTCCTCGAGCCCCTCGGGATCGTTGGCCACGAGGTCGTTGACGTAGAACGTCGACCCGAGGAGGCCCGACTCCTCTGCGCCCCACCAGGCGAAGCGCGTCGGGTTCTCGGTCTTCGTCTTCGCCATCTGCAGCGCCGTCTCGAGCAGGGCGCTGGAGCCGGAGCCGTTGTCCTGGATGCCAGGGCCTTCGGCCACCGAGTCGAGGTGGGCGCCGGCCATGATCACGTCGCCGCCGTGACGGTGGCGCTCTGAGTCGGCGATGACGTTGTACGTCTCGGCGACACGGCGATCGACGTTGACGAACATGTGCATCCGCAGCCCCGGCGTCTCGGACAGCTGCACGCCGAGCGCGTACGTGGTGCTGACGGCGGGGATGCCGCTCGTGTTCGTGTTGCCGAGCGTCACGGCGGGGATGCCGTTGCGGTCCGGAGCCGCCGTGTTTCCCTGGTTGAAGAAGATCACACCCGACGCACCCTCAGCGGCGGCCGTCTCGGCCTTCTGCTCGAACGTGCACGTGCCGCGCTGGATCAGGGCGATGTTGCCCACGGGGAAGTTGTCGTAGTCCGCCGGCTCACACCCGCTCGTCGAGGCGTTGCCGAGGCCGAGCTGGAGATCGACGGCCGTCACGGCCGCTTCGACCTCGCCCGGGTCCGACTGCGGCGTCGGCGCGAAGTCGGTGCCCTCGGTGTAGGTCGCCTGCCCGGGAGCGGTCTGGTCGAGCTCAGACGGACCGAGGATCCGGAACAGCAGGAACTCGAACTCCTGGATCGTGACGCGGTAGCCAGCACGCCGCATCTTGCGGGCGACGTAGTCGACGGACTCGTCGTAGCCGGGTGTCCCGGAGACACGAGTGCCGTCGTTGTCGTCGGCGATCTCCTGGAACGCTTCCTCGTGCCTGAGGACGCCGGCGACGGTGATGCACTCGAGCAACTTGCGGACGCTGTTGTTGTTGCGCTCGCATCGCCGGTCCGATCGCTCTTGATCTGCGGACACCAGATCTGGCGGCGAGAACCCCAGGGCCCCTGCTACCAGAGCGGCGGCGACCCCCACTGCTGCACCTTTACGAAGCCTCATTCGACCATCCTGGCGTATGCGGAACTGACGAAGTTAGCTCTTCTTCGGGACCTCCCGTTCCGCTTCACGCTGCGTTGACGGCGCCGGCCGCGATCTCGAGGTTCACCTGAAGGTCGTGCTCAGCGTCGACATCGATGAAGCGTCGACCCTCGGCGTCCTCGTACATCGCAACAGCGATGACGGTCACCGGCAGGCCGTTCTCGAGCACCGGCTCGCCACAGCCGGCTGACGCGACCCCTCGCCGCGCGTCGGCGTCGTACGATGGGAGCGTGCTGGACCTCGGGATCGACGTGGACGTCTGGCCCTGGATCTGGTTGGTGGTCGCCGTCGGGTTCGCGCTGGTCGAGCTGACCGTGCTCGGTGGCTCCTTCGTGCTGCTGCCGTTCGCGATCTCGGCGTTCGCGGCGATGATCCTCGCCTTCTACGACATCGCGGTGGAGATCCAGTGGGCGGTCTTCGTGTTCGGCGGCGCCGCGCTGTTCGTCGTGATGACGCAGTGGTTGCGTCGCTTCGTCGCCGAGAACGAGCTTCCCGCCGGGGTCGGCGCCGACCGCCTGGTCGGCACGACCGGCATCGTCACCATCGACATCTCGCCCGACGACACCGACCGCCGCGGCCGCGTCAGCGTCGACGGCGAGGTGTGGGGCGCGATCACCGACAGCGCCGTCTCGATCCGTTCGGGCGCTCGCGTGCGCATCGCCTCGATGCGTGGGACACGAATCGTGGTGGAGCCCGTCGAACCGAACGAACAGGGCGCGACGAGCGCCGGAGAGGAGCGCCCGTGACCGTCGCAATCGTCGTCATCGTCGCCATCGCCGTGGTGGGCATCGCCTACCTGATCGGCGCCGTCAAGATCGTGCGCCCCTACCAGCGAGGACTCGTCGAGCGGCTCGGGCGCTTCAAGACGACGAAGGAGCCAGGCTTCAACCTCATCCTCCCGTTCATCGAGACGATGCGGCTCGTCGACATGCGCGAGCAGGTCGTCGACGTCCCACCCCAGGAGGTGATCACGTCCGACAACGTGGTCGTGTCCGTCGATGCCGTCGTGTACTACGAGGCCACCGATCCGCAGCGCCTCGTCTACAACGTCGCCGACTTCTTCACGGCGATCACCAAGCTGGCCCAGACGAACCTGCGGAACCTGATCGGCGA
The DNA here is from genome assembly GCA_013815505.1 of Acidimicrobiia bacterium. Classification (GTDB taxonomy): domain Bacteria; phylum Actinomycetota; class Acidimicrobiia; order Acidimicrobiales; family Ilumatobacteraceae; genus JACDHN01. The sequence goes on along the minus strand of JACDGA010000132.1, from coordinate 840 downwards.
CATCGAGCTGGACAAGGCGCTGACGTCGCGCGACACGATCAACGCCCAGCTGCGCGAGGTGCTCGACGACGCCACCGACAAGTGGGGCGTCAAGGTCGTGCGCGTCGAGATCCAGCGCATCGACCCGCCGCCCGAGGTGGTGGCGGCGATGCACGCACAGATGCGTGCCGAGCGCGATCGCCGGGCGACGGTCACGGAAGCTCGCGGCTACCAGGAGGCGGCGATCACCCGCGCCGACGGCGAGAAGCAGTCGTCGATCCTCGCCGCCGAGGGACGCAGGCAGGCGGCCGTGCTCGACGCCGAGGGCGACGCTCAGGCGATCGAGCTGCGCGCCACGGCTGAGCAGCTGCGGCTCGAGAAGCTCGGCCGGGGCGAGGGCGAGGCCGCCCGGGCCCGGCTCACCGGCATCAAGGCCGCCGACGCCGACAACGTCGTGCTGACGGTCGAGTACCTCGAGGCGCTGCAACGCATCGGCGACGGCCGGGCGACCAAGCTGATCATCCCCGCCGAGTTCTCCGGCCTGCTCGGCACAGTCGCGGCGCTCGTCGAGACGACGCGGCGCGACGACGGCGAGGTCGAGGCGCGGGCTCGTGACGGACTGGCGGTGCCCGACGAAGCGGAGCGGGTAGAGGTGCCACCGCCGACCGAGATTCCATGAACGCGAACCCGCCACGGCAAGGCTGGTACCCCGATCCCGAGGGTGGCGTTCGCCTGCGGTGGTGGGACGGGAGCGACTGGACAGGGGCCTACCGCTCGCGCCCCGGCCCGGGCGAGCTACTGGCGCTCGCCGCAGTCGACAGCGCCCGGCTCGCAGCAGGACGCGGGGCGGCGGCGCCGCAG
>JACDGA010000131.1 GCA_013815505.1 Acidimicrobiia bacterium | reverse complement strand
AACTCGACGCGCACTCGGTCATCAGGTCCGAGTGCCTCGACGAGGGCCATCATGAGCTCGTTGACGGCGATGCGCACCCGCTCGAGATCGTCGACGTCGAAGCCCGCGTCCGCCGCCAGCGTTGCGGCGAGCACCCGCACGGCCGAGAGGTAGCGGGCGTCAGCGGGGACGACCAACTCGACCACCTCGGCTGCGTCGAGATCTCGGTTCGGCTCGCCGCTCGTCGGCGCATCGCTCACCGCACACCGCCCATGTTCACGCTCCTGTCAGGTGACCCCGGCTGATCGCCGGACACACCACCCGATGATGGCACGTGCCGCACGCGACTCGGCCGGTCACGCGTCGCGGACCTGTAGGCGACACTCGATCGACACCCATCCGTCGAGATTCGACACCTCGATGGAAGGGCAGAGACGGCGGATGATGCCGAGCCCGCGTCCTGACTCGGCGTCGGCACCGGGCAGCCGCCATGTCTCGACAGGTTGCAGCGACGACGCGCCGACCTCGTTCGACGCACGAACGACGACGTCGCCGGCGTCGGCCCACACCTCGAGGCGGACCTGCTCGCCAGCGCCGTGGCACATCGCGTTGGCGACGAGCTCGTCGACGAGCAGCGCCAAGTCCATCGACGTATCCGCCGTGAGCGACAGCGAACCCGTGGCCGACGCCGCCGCCGACCGGGCCGAGTGCAGGTAGCGGACGTCGGAGGGGTACGTGACGTCGAGTCCGAGACGCGCCCGATGAGCCGATTCCGCAGCGCGCGCCGACGACGATCCAGACACGTCCAGACGTGTACCCGCACGACATCGAGCGCAAACGGGTGGGACGACGTTCGCCCGCACCTCCCCGATCTGCTACTTGTTGCACATGGACGCGCAGGTGGCCGGTGCCATCGCCGGGTTGGCAGAGGCGACGCGTCACGGTGCCGTCGTCCAAGACGACACAGGAACAATCGTCTGGTGCAACGAAGCGGCGACCGCGCTGCTCGGCATGCCGAAGAGCGAGCTCATCGGTCAGCGAGCGCTCATGAATCCGGGTCGGCTCTGCCACGCCGACGGCACGCCGCTCGATCTCGGCTCGCTCCCCCCGTACGCGGTGGTGACCGCCGGCAGGATCCACGCCGAATCCGTCGTCGGGGTGACGGCGTGCGACGGCGACGACATCGTCCGTTGGGTGGAGATCGACACGCACCGAGTGGCGGGGGCACCCAACGGCAGCGACTACGTCGTCACTTCGATCATCGACGTCACCCATCGCGCCGACACCCACCGAGAGATGGCGGCCACCTTGCGAGCGTTTCGCCTCAGCCTGCGCCCACCCGACCTGCCCCCGCTCGATGGCATCGATATCGACGCGAGATGCCGGTTGGCGAGCGGCTCGCCGATCGCCGGGGGCGACTTCTACGACGTCATGGACCTCGGCGACGGTGCCGTGGCGTTCTTCGTCGGCGACGTTCAGGGCCACGGTCTCGGTCCGGCCAACGACACGGCCATGGCCCGCCACACGCTGCGAGCTGCGGCGTTGCACACCGACTCTCCCGCCACCGCACTGTCGTGGCTGCGCGAGGCGCTGTCGCGGTCCGAGAGCCAGCGGTCCTGCACAGCGGCGTTCGGCATCGCCACCACCACCGATCGAGGCATCGAGGTGCGCTACAGCCTCGCCGGTCATCCCCTGCCGTTGCTGGTGCGTGACGGCGCACCCGCCGTCTACGACGGGGCCGGAGGGTCGCTACTCGGCACGGTGGACCACGTCGACCTGCCCGTCAACACCACGCTCCTAACGCCGGGCAGTGCGTTCATCTTCTACACCGACGGCGTCACCGACGCGTCCACGCCACGCCTGAGCGACGACGAGCTGGCGGCACTCGCTCGTTGGCACCCCTCGGCCAAGGAGATCGTCGACGACATCCTCCACACCAGCGCCGGCGACGGCGAGCCATTCGGCGACGACACCGCCGTCCTCGTGATCCTCTGCCCTCACGCCGCCGCCCGGTGAGAGCACTCCTCGTCCGGCTCGACCGGCTGCAGCGGCGGCACCGCTGGACGGCGCTGCCGATCGCTGTCTACACGCGGTTCAACGAGCACCAGGGCGCTCGCCTCGCGGCGAACGCGTCATACTTCGCGTTCTTCAGCATCTTCCCGCTCATGCTCGCCTTCACCACGATTCTGGGTCTCGTACTGGAGGACAACCCGGAGCTGCTCGCCGACATCAAGGACTCGGTCATCAGCAACATCCCGGTCATCGGCTCGCAGATCGGCTCGACGGACGCGCTGACCGGCAACATCGTCGCGCTCGTCGTCGGGATCGTGCTCGCCATCGTGGGAGGACTGCGGCTGATCGACGCGCTGCAGTTCGCCCTGAACGAACTGTGGGACGTGCCGCTGCACGCCCGACCCGGCGGACTGTCGAGCAGGATCAGAGGGGTCCTCGTCCTCGGGGTGTTCGGTGGTGGGATCATCGGGTCGACCGTGCTCGCCAGCCTCCCTGCGGCGCTCGACCTCGGTCCCGTCGGACCCCTCGTCGGCATCGTCGCCAGCGTGCTCGCCAACATCCTCGCCATCGTCGGCGTGCAGATGTTGTTGCTCGCGCACCGCCCCACGTTGCGCGAGGTCCTTCCCGGCTCCATCCTCGCCGGCGTCGTCATCCACGTGCTGCAACAGCTGGGTGTCGTCCTTGCCCAACAGCTGACCGGCTCGTCGGACGCCTACGGCGCACTCGCTGCCATCATCGGCCTGCTTGCGTTCTTCCATCTCGTGTTCCGCGTGCTGCTGCTGTCGCTCGAGCTCAACGCCGTCCGAGCCAGGGGTCTCGTGCCGCGCAGCATCCTCAAGGACGACGACGACCTCACCGACGGCGACCGGCGGGCACTGCTGCTCGACGTGCAGCGAGTACAGCGCAACCCGCGCGTCGGCTACGCGATCGCCGTCGGCGGGCTCGTGGCGAGCAACGACGACCTCGTGCGCTGAGCGGGCCAGTCGGTGAGCTACACGCCGGCGACGTGGAAGTGGTCGTCGAGCCCCGATATCTCGAAGAGCCGTCGCACGGCGGGGCTGGGAGCCGACACCTCGAGCCGCCCGCCACCCTCGTCGAAGCGGCGGTGGTACTCGAGCAGGATCTGCAACGCCGACGAATCGATGAACGTGACTGCCGACAGATCGACGACGACGGTTTCCGACGGTGTGGCGATGCGCTCTTCGAGCGGCCCGGCGAGTTGCGGTGCACTGAACCCGTCGAGCTCACCACTGACTGTGATGGTGCCGTCGTCGGCGACAGCGACCGAGACCTGCATGGGGGAGACAGTACTGCCGCGCGCGCTCTCGCTCGCACGGGATGAGGGCCGGCGGGCGATCAGCGGCGCTTCCGCTTGGGAGGCTCCGCCGTCTCGTCCTTGAGCACGCCCTGTGCCAACGCCTCGTCGAGGTAGTCCTCTGCCGCCTCCGACGAAACCTTCAGTGCCGGCGCGATCTCCGAGATCAGGTTGACCCTGGCGCGCTCGTACATCGTGCGCTCGGCGGCCGACAGCGAGGCGTCACGATTGCGAGCGGCGAGGTTCCGCACCACCTCGGCCACCTGGTACACATCGCCACTCTTGAGCTTCTCCTGGTGGTTCTTGAACCGCCGGCTCCAGTTGGAGGGCACGCGGGGATCGGGCTTGGCCAGCACGGACACGAGGTCTTCGAGCTCGTCCGCCGAGACGGGAGGACGCACGCCGACCTGCTCGGTGTTGTCGATCGGCACGCTCAGCAGCATCTCGTTGATGACGGTCTCGAGCATCAGGTACTCGCGCGTCTCCCCGAATGCCTCCATCTTCTTGATGCCCTTCACGACACATGCTCCGTGCTGGGGATAGATGACGGTTTCGCCCTTCTTGAACTTCACTCCGGACCCTTCGACGAGCTCACGCGGCCAACAGACCAGGCTACGGCGCCTCCGGCAGGATTCGAACCTGCGCGCTGCGGATTAGAAGGCCGCTGCTCTATCCCCTGAGCTACGGAGGCAATCTGGCGGTGCGAGCCTATGTGGACCGGGCCACACATCGCACGAGCTGGCACGATGGCGCCGATGGGTGCGTTCGCCGAGCGACTTGCCGAGCCCGGCGTGGTGGAGCAGTGCTCGCTCGCCGGCACGTTCGGATTCATGGCGTACCACGGCGGGGAGCTGGAGAAGCAGACCGACGTCATCGCCACCGAGGCGGCCGCGTCGTCCGGCGCCTCGCTCTACGTCGTCTGTCATCCCGCCGACGACCACATCACCTCGACGCTCGTGCGGCGAGCGGACTCCGAACTGCTCGACCGCTTCCTCGACCACGTCGAGGTCGTCGTGACCGTGCACGGATACGGGCGCGAAAACATGTTCACGTCGCTGCTGCTCGGTGGCACGAACCGTCCACTCGCGCGCGCGTTGCGCCTCCTGCTCGAGCCGGCGATGCCCCACTACGAGATCATCGACGATCTCGACCGCATCCCCGCTGGCCTGCGCGGTCTGCACGACGACAACCCGGTGAACCTGCCACGTGGCGGTGGAGTGCAGCTCGAGCTGCCGCCACGGGCGCGAGGGCTCGGACCGCGTTGGGCAGAGTGGCGAGGCGACGGACACGTGCCGCCGATGACGGCCCTCATCGATCGGTTGGCGGCACTGGCTCGGGAATGGTCAGGAGGCGACGGCGCAGCGCGTCGAGCGCCGTGATCACCGAGAACTGACGCATCCGCAGCCGGTCGCCCGGCAGCCGCACCAGGTGCGACTCGACTTCGTCGCCGATCGCCACGCCGACCCACAGCGTGCCGGGCGGCAAGCCGTCCTGCTCCGCAGGGCCGGCGACGCCCGTGAGCGCAAGTCCGACGTCGGCGCCGAGCACGCCACGGACGTTGTCGGCCATCGCCGTCGCCGCCTCCGCCGACACGACCGGCCCCTCGGGCACGCCGAGCATGTTGCGCTTGACGCTGCTCGCATACGACACGATCGAGCCGACGAGCACGTCGCTACTGCCGGCGACGTCGGTCAGCCGTCCGGCGACGAGACCGCCCGTCACCGACTCTGCAAGCGCGAGGCGCATGCCCCTGCGGCGCAACAGGTCGAGCACGACGGATTCCATCGTCTCGTCGTCGCGACCGAACACGATCGAGCCGAGCCGCTCGACGACGCGGCGCTCCCAGGTGCCCAGCTGATCCTCCGCCGTCTCGGCGTCGGTCGCCCGCACCGTCAGCCGAATCTTGAGCCCGTCCCAACCCGAGGCCAGGAAGGCGAGTGTCGGCCCGGCGACGCCCTCCAGCTCGGCGATGATGTCGTCGAGGCGCTCGTTGATGCCGCTCTCGCTGTCACCCCACGTCTTGATCACGCGACTGGCGATCACCGACGCCAGCCCGGCGCGGCGGGCGAGGTCGGGCAGCACGGCACGTTCCACCATGTCGTGCAGCTCGTACGGCACTCCGGGCACGGCGTAGATCACCTTGTCGTCGTCGTCGTCGTCGCCGCCGTCGTCGTCGCCGCCGCTGCTGGTGCCGTCACCGCCCACCGGGCAGATGAGGCCCGGTGCCGTACCCATCGTCTGGGCGATGACGGTGGCACCGACGGGCACCATTGCCTGGCGGAGGTTGTTCATCGGCATCCGCCTGCCTCGCGACTCGAACATGGCAATGATCCGCTCGGCAACCTCTGCG
>JACDGA010000017.1 GCA_013815505.1 Acidimicrobiia bacterium | reverse complement strand
TCGGAGGATCGGATTCCAGTCGGTCGTGGCCACTCGACGCCGATGATGGCACGACTAGCGTGACGAGATGGCAGAGATCCTCGATGTCGATCTGTTGGCGTTCGAGAATGGCAGTGGCGAGCAGCGGCGGGCGGTCGTCGACGGTGTCCGCACGAGTCTCGAGACCGGGTTCGTGTACGCACGTCACGACGTCTCGGAGGACCTGCTCGACGAGGCGTACGGAATGCTCGTCGAGTTCTTCGAGCAGGACGTCGACACCAAGGAGCAGTTCGCCGCGCCCGGCAGCAACGGCCAAACCGGCTATACCGGCCTGCTCGTCGAGACCGCGGCGTCGAGCGACAAGCCGGACTGGAAGGAGATGCTCAACTGGGCGTCGCCGATCCCTTCGGGCCATCCGCTGAAGCGAAAGTTCCCCGGCGCCTACCCCGATCAGGTGATGCCAGAGGCCGCCGTGCCCGGCATCACGAAGGTGCTCTACGAGTTCCACGAACGGATTGCTGACCTGCAACGCCGGTTCCTTCGCGTCATCGCCGAGGGCATCGGCTGCCACGAGACGTTCTTCGACGAGATGGTGGCCGACGGCCCGACGCTCACCCGGGCGATCCGCTACCCGAGCATGGGCGACCTCCCCGATGAGGGTCACGAGTGGGCAGCCGAGCACGGCGACATCAACCTCATCACGGCGCTCCCGCGAGCGACGGCGCCCGGTCTGCAGGTGAAGGTCGACGACGACTGGGTCGATGCCGTGGCGCCAGAGGGCCAGGTGATCATCAACACGGGCATCATGCTCGAGCGCCTGACGAACGGCGTGATCCCCATCGGCTGGCACCGCGTCGTCGCCGCGCAGGGCTACGAGGGCGAGCGCTACAGCGTGGTCCAGTTCTGCCACCCCCGGCCGTGGACGGTGCTCTCGCCGGTGCCGAGTTGCTGCACGCCCGATCATCCGCAGCGATTCAGCGCGATGAGCGCCGCCGACGCCCTCGACGAGGTGCTCTACGAGATCAACCTCGTCGAGACGGCTCGCCGCGTCTGATCGACGCCAAGCGGCGCGCTGGTACGTTTCGGCCCATGGCAACCGCTGGGCGACGCGTCCGAACAGTCTGGAGTGACCTCAACGGTCTCACCCACGGCCGGTACATCCCGTCGGGGCGGATCGAGCACCCGACGCACCACGCCGTGACCACGCTGGTGATGGGCATCGACGGCGAGATCCTGCCCGTCGAGGGTTACAGCTCGGACGTCGGGTTCCGCGACCTCACGGCGACGCCGCTTCCCGACACCCGCCGCCCCGGCTGGGAGCCCGACACCGACGTCGCAGTCTGTCGCCTGACCGACCACGGCGGGACGCCGCTCGCCGTCTGTCCGCGGGCTGCGCTCGAGCGAGCGATCGAGGGCTGGCGTGCGATCGGCTTCGAGCCGTACCTGGGCTTCGAGCTCGAGTTCTACGTGCTCGCCCCGGACCCCGACGCGCCGAGCGGTTGGTCGCCGGCAGCGGGGCCGGGCCACCGCGTGTATGGCGTCGGGATCGGCGGCGACCAGACCGGCATGTCGCTCGCCTACTTCGACATGTGCGAGGCGATGCAGCTCGGGCTCGAAGGCGTGCTGTCGGAGTTCTCTCCCGGTCAGCTCGAGGTCAACCTCCACTACGGCCCGGCGCTCGAGGCCACGGATCGTGCCGTCGTGTGCAAGGAGATGACACGCGAAGTCGCCGCCGACGCAGGGTTGCTGGCGACGTACATGGGTCGCCCGTTCCCGACGGCGGTCGGTTCGGGTCTGCACATCAACCTGTCGCTCGTGCCCGTCGCCGGCGGCCGCAACGCGCTCGACGAACCGGGCAGCGAGCACGGCCTCAGCTCGCTCGCACGCCAGTGCATCGGCGGCCTCGTCGCCCACCACGAGGCGGTCGCCGGGTTCTCGGCGCCGCTCGTCAACAGCTACAAGCGGCTGATGCCCGGCCTGATCGCCGGCTACTGGGCGAACTGGGGCCTCGACAACCGGTTCGCCACGTATCGGGTACCGGCCGAGCGTGGTGCGGCGACGCGAATCGAGAACCGGATGCCGTGTGGGACGGCGAGCCCGTACCTCTCCGCCGCAGCGATGTTGAACGCCGCGCTCGTCGGCGCGGTCGACGGTCTCGACTGCTCGGACCCACAGGTCGGCGACGCCGACGAGGCGCCGAACACGGATCGGCACACGCCGCACACGCTCGGTGAGGCGCTCGATGCCATCGAAGCGAACGCGGTGCTCGCCGAGGCGATGGGACCGACGCTGACGTCGACGTATCTCGCCCTCCGTCGCCACGACCTCGGCCGCTGGGAGGCGCAGCAGACGGAGTGGAACCCCGAGGAGATCACTCCCTGGGAACTCGACACCTATCTCCCGTTCTACTAACGACTCGAGCGGATAGGTCGACTCTGAGCTGCGACACGACTTCATGTCGGCAGCTACGCAGCCGAAACAATGCGCCGCAATGATTGGTCGGCTCGCCTATCGACTCGCCTCCTGAGCATCTGCGCCGCCTACGTCAGGCGTGTCGCCAGCTGGGTCGAGCTCGGCGACGGGGACGGTGCGGCGCTCGTCGAGCGAACGTCGTGCTGCGAGCCCGAGCACGAGGGGCGCCCGACCGTCGAGTCCCGTCACCGACGGAGGGCGGCGGTCGGCGACGCGGCCGACGAAGTCCTCCCACTGGTGCACGAAGCTCGTTGCGTAGCGGTCGAGGAAGAAGTCGGCGATCGGCGGCTCGTGGGCGCCGGATGCGTCGCGCCGCACCACGGCGCGCGCGGCGGCGTTCTCCGATGCGACGAGCCCGCCCGACCCGAACGCCTCGACGCGCTGGTCGTAGCCGTAGAGGGCGCGGCGGCTGTTGTCGATCGTCGTGATGCAGCCGTTCTTGTGAATCAGCGTGATCGCCGCGGTGTCGATGTCGCCGGCATCGGCGATCGCCGGGTCCCTGGCCGTGCCGGTCGCCGTGACGTCGACGACCTCGCTGCCGGTGACGAAGCGGGCCATGTCGAAGTCGTGGATCGACATGTCGAGGAACAGGCCGCCCGACGTGGCGAGGTAGGCGAGTGGCGGCGGCGCGGGGTCACGGCTGGTGATCCGCAGCAGGTGCACATCGCCGATCTCGCCCTTGGCGATGGCGTCGCGCACCGACCGGTGAGCAGGATCGAAGCGGCGGTTGAACCCGACGTGGAGCGCGACACCCGCTCGCTCGACGTCGTGCAGTGCGGCGTCGATGCGATCGAGGTCGAGGGCGATCGGCTTCTCGCAGAACACGTGCCGCCCCGCTGCGGCGGCGCGGACGATCATCTCGACATGCGTGTCGGTGCTCGTGCAGATCGCCACGGCATCGACCCCGTCGGCTTCGACGAGCTCGTCGACCGTCGCTGCGACCGACACGCCGAGGCGCACGCCGACGGCGGATGCGGCGTCGCCGTCGACGTCGAACACGCCGGTCAGCCGTGCCCCCGGCACCCGCCCGGCAAGGAGATCGGCGTGCATCGAACCGATGCGGCCGCAGCCGAGCACGGCGACGCCGACACGCCCGTCGTGGAGCATCACACGCCCTTGCGCTGGTGCGCTTTGGCGGCGTCGAGGGCGAGACGCGCAGCACGGATCGAGGCTCGATCGCTCGTCTCGGGGACGCCGACCTCCCACCACGCGCCGCCCTCCGTCCAGGCATGTGGATCGGTGGCGATGACGATCACGGACGTTCGATCGGCACCGCGAACGCGCTCGAACGCCGCCTCGAGCTCGCCGATGGAGGCCACGGTCTCGACGCGGCAGCCCATCGACGCCGCATGTGCTGCGAAGTCCACGCGGGGCGGCTCGCCGTCGTCGCCGGTGCGCACATCGTCGAGCAGGTTGTTGAACGGGGCGCCGCCCTGGTTGACCTGCAGCCGGTCGATCACCGCGTACCCCCCGTTGTCGCAGACGACGACGATCATCGGGTGCCCCGACAGCACGGAGCTGTAGAGGTCGCTGTTCATCATCAGGTACGAGCCGTCACCGACGAAGACGATCGTGTCGCCGTCCGGTGCGAGCCGCCGCCTGGCCATCGCCGCGCCCCACCCGCCGCTGATCTCGTAGCCCATCGTCGAGAACCCGTACTCGCAGTCGAACGTCGCGATCTCGCGCGAGCGCCAGCCGTTGTTCAGCTCGCCGGGGAAACCGCCGGCCGCCGTCAGCGCGTAGTCGTCGGGTCCAGCGAGGCGGGACACGGCGCCGACGACCTGCGCGTAGGTGGGCATGCCGCCGGCCGGGTTCGCCAGCGCGTCGATGGCGTCCCAGTAAGAGCTCGCCGCAGGGCCGACGCGCTCGGTCCATGACGCCGACGCCCGCCAGCCCTCGAGCGCCGCTCCGATGGCGATCAGCGACTCCATCGCATCGCCGACGACGGGAAGGCCGAGGTGCTTGCCGGCGTCGAACCGCGCCGTGTTGACGCCGATGAGCTGGAGCGCGTCGTCGTCGCCGAACACCGTCCACGAACCCGTTGTGAAGTCACCGAGCCGCGTGCCGATGGCGACGACGACGTCGGCGTCGGCGGCGAGACGGTTCGCCGCCTCGCATCCGAGGACGCCGAGCGGTCCGGCGAACCACGGATCGTCGTGGGTGAGGGTGGACTTGCCGGCGACCGTCTCGACGACCGGGATGCCGTGGCGTGCGGCGAACGCCGACAGCTCGTGCTCGGCGAGCGAGTAGTGGACGCCGCCGCCGGCGACGATCAGCGGTCTCGATGACGCCCGTAGCGCTGCCACCGCGGCGGCGACCTGGTGCATGTCGGGTCGCGGTCGGGCGATCTCGTGCACCGTCGAGGAGAACAGCCGGGCGGGGAACCCGAACGCCTCGCCCTGCACGTCCTGGGGAAGTGCGAGGAACGCCGGCCCGCAGTCGGCCGGGTCGAGCAGCGTGGCGAGCGCCTGGGGGAGCGACGCGAGGAGTTGCTCGGGCCTCGTGATCCGGTCCCAGTAGCGGACGACGGGACGGAAGACATCGTTCGCCGTCGTCGAGGGATCGCCGGGGCGCTCGATCTGCTGCAGCACCGGGTCGGGCAGCCGGCTCTGGAACGTGTCGCCGGCGAGCAGCAGCACGGGCAGCCGGTTGGCAAATGCCACGCCGGCAGCCGTCACCATGTTCAGCGCGCCGGGCCCGATGGACGTCGTCGCAGCCATGAACTGGCGGCGACGCATCGCCTTCGCGTACCCGATCGCGGCGAGCGCCATGCCCTGCTCGTTCTGTCCCCGCCACGTCGGGAGCGCGTCGGCGGCATCGTGCAGCGCGGGGCCGAGGCAGGTCACGTTCCCATGCCCGAAGATGGCGAACACGCCGGGCACGAGCGGCTGCTCGTCGCCGTCGATGACGGTGCGCTGTGCGATCAGGTACCGCACGATCGCCTCCGCGGCGGTGAGCGAGATGTCCTTCACGTCAGCGTTCCCGCAGATCGTGGACGCGCTCCCAGCTGCGGCTGTGCCACGAGCGCATCAACGCGTCCTGGACCGACACGTAGCGCACGGCGGCGTCGAGGCCGGGATCGAACGGACGGTCCTCGACGACGGCGTCGGCGAAGTGGCGGTCCTCGATGGTGACGAGATCCTCGAACCCGATCGTGTTCGCACGCCCGGGGACGAAGGCGCCGTGATCGGGGAACTGCTCGCCGCCGAACACGGTGCGATAGCCGCTGGCCGCAGCGTCACCGGCGACGTGGATCTGCAGTTCGTTCATCCGCTCGAAGTTCCACGACATCGCACCGGTCGTGCCGTAGACGTCGAAGGCGTGCTGGCTCTCCGGGCCGGTCAACGACCTCGACGCCTCGAACGTGCCGACGGCGCCGCTGTCGAAGCGCACCATCGCCCCGAACCAGTCCTCGTTGGTCACGTCGCCGGTGGGATCGTCACCGGAACCGATGTCGTAGTGCGAGCCAGTGCTGCGCGGGAGCGGGCGCTGCGAGATGAACGTCTCGCCGATGCCGACGACCTCGACGATCGGCCCGACGAGAAACATCGCCAGGTCGACGGCGTGGCTGAGCAGGTCGGTGCTCACACCGTGGCCTGCTTCGTCGTGGAGGAACCGCCACGACAGGACGCCGAGCGGATCGTTGCCGTAGCAGGACAGGAACCTGCCACGGTGGTTCGTGATCTCGCCGATGCCGCCGGCGCGGATGACCGCCTCGGCGTGTTGCACGAGCGGCGCCCAGCGGTAGTTGTACCCGACGCCCGTCACGACTCGGCGGGCGGCGCGCTCGGCCTCGACGGTCTGTTCCGGCGTCCCGCCGACGGGTTTCTCGCAGAACACCGCCTTGCCGGCGGCAGCGGCAGCCGAGACGACGTCGACGTGCAGCATGTTCGGCGCCGTCACGACGACGACGTCGACGTCGGGGTGCTCGGCGACGACACGCCAGTCATCGGTCGCCTCGGCGAAGCCGAACGCCGACACGGCCTGCTCGCGGCGTGTCGCGTCACTGTCGGCGCAGGTGACGAGGACGGGGTCGGCGAGGCGGTCGGGGTACAGGGACGGGATGCGCAGGTAGGACCGGCTGTGGGCCTTTCCCATCCAGCCGAAGCCGACGACGCCGATGCCGAGCGTCCGGCGCGACGCGGTCACCGGACCCGCCCTGCACCAGCGACGGGCACGACGCCGTCGGCGCTCGTCATCGGGCACCGCGGGTCGATCGGCATCGACGCCCACGCATCGCGCACCCAGTGGTGCGACGGGTCGTCGCAGAACGCCATCGAGCGCTCGCCGCCGGGACCGGCGAGCACGTTGAGGTAGTACATCGGGTAGCCGGGCACGGCGGCGCACGGTCCGTGGTATCCGCGGTGGACGAGGAACACGTCGCCGTCGCCGACCTGCACGTTGGCGTCGACGTCGCCGTCGGGTGTGTACGTCCTGTGCCAGCCGAACCCACCAGAGCCAGGATCGTCGTCCGCGGCGCTGGCACCGCCCGAGCGGCCGATGCGGAAGTAGTAGATCTCCTCGTTGTTGACCGGGCACTCCGGGCTGTCGTCGTGGCGATGCGGCGGGTAGCTCGACCAGTTGCCGTCCGGCGTGAGCAGCTCGACGCACATCAGCCGGTCGGCGCCATCGAAGCGCTCGGGTGACATGAAGTTGGTGACCTGACGCGTCGCTGGTCCCGCGCCCCGCACCTCGACGGCGACGTCACCGGCGGCGACGTACGCCGGGTCGTAGCGGGTGCTCGCCGTCGCCGACGCCAGCGCGACCTCGGCGTCAGCGGTCGCCGTGATGCGGACCTCGGCGTCGATCGGCACGTACGCCCAGTCGCTCACGCGCTCGAACACCGAGTCGCGACCGTCGAGCCGGAACCGGTGCGAGCCGACCTCGACGCGCATCGCCCCGCGCAGTGGCAGCACGGCCAGCTCCCGGTTGCCGGTCGCGAGTTCGATGGGCTGGTCCGCCGTCAGCGTGCGCACCTGGAGACCGCAGTACGCCCATCCCGCTGACTCTGGGGTGACGTCGACGAGCCTCCCGTCACCAGCGGTCGCCGAGCCCGCAGGCAGGTGCCACGGGTGCGTCATCTCGCCGCCTCCGCGGCAGCGGCCGACACGAGTGCAGCAGCTCGATCGACGGCACCGGCGACATCGTCGTCGGGCGGATACAGCAGTGCGCGGCCGACGACGAGCCCGCGCACGGTCGGCTGCGCAAGCGCTCGCTCCCACGACGCCAGCGTCGCCGCCGGATCGGGCCCCGGCGCGCCGCCGAGGAGCAGCAGCGGCTGCGTCGTCATCGCCGCTACCGCGGCGATGTCGGCCGTCGCCTGGATCTTCAGCCACGTGCGTGCCGACGAGCCACCCAGCGCGGCGCAGACCCCGACGGCCGGCAGCAGGCGCTCGGGATCGGGGTCCCAGATCAACGCGCCGGACGGATCGCGACGTACCGGGATCGGCTCGACCATCGCCATGAGCTCGCGGTCGTGCAACGCCTGCACGGCGTCGCTGCACGCGTCCAAGGTGGGGAGCGTGCGCTCGTCGGCGAGGTCGAGGCGCAGGAGCATCTTGCCGGCGTCGAGGTTGGCAGCGACGAGGTGATCGGCGTCGTAGGCCGTGAATCGGTCGTCGAGCTCCCACGAGGCGCCGGCGAGTCCTCCCCGGTTCATCGTGCCGACGGCGACGCGGTCGTCGAGCGCCCCGAGCAACACCAGGTCCTCGATGATGTCGGCGCTCGCCAGGACCCCGTCGACGCGGGGGTGCGCGAGCGCCGTGAGGATCCGCTCGAGCATCGACCGCCGGTCCGCCATCGCCCGCAGCTCGTCGCCGAGCCCGACCATCCCCCGCGCCGTGTGGTCTGCGGCGACGACGAAGAGCATCCCCGCCCGGGTGAGCTGTTCGCGTCGCCGGCGGGCGGCCAACGCGTCGGCGACGGTGCCCGGCTCGTGGACGCGCACGTCGGTGAGCGCGCGGTAGTCACGATCGGAGATCACGATGCGGCCGTGGCGAGGAGGTCGTCGATCTCGGTGGTCGTCGGCATCGCGTCGGCGCACATCAACCGTGACGCGACGATCGCGCCGGCGGCGTTGGCGTACGTGACCATCGCGTCGGGCGACCAACCCGACAGCAGCCCGTGGACGAGCGCGCCCCCGAACGCGTCGCCGGCGCCGAGGCCGCAGACGACCTCGACGGGACGAGCCGGCACGACGACGGTGCCGCCGGGTGTCGCGGCGAGGACGCCGTCGGCACCCATCTTGACGATCGCCAGGCCGACGCCGCGGGCGAGCAGGCGATCGGCGGCTTCCGCCGGATCGTCGGAGCCGACGGCGATCGCGCACTCGACCCGGTTCCCGACCGCCACCGTGGCGCCGTCGATCGCGCCCCCGATCACCGCGCCGGCTTCCTCGGGCGAACGCCAGAACGTCGGTCGGTAGTCGAGGTCGACGACGGTGTGGGTGGCCCTCGCCCGGATGGCGAGCATCCGTTCGATCGTGGCCCGCGCCGGCTGCTCTGCCATCGCCGACGCCGCCACCCACAGCAGATCGACGTCGCGCACGGAATCGTCGTCGATGTCCTGCGTCGTCAGCTGCATGTCCGGAGCCGAGGGGTTGCGATAGAAGACCAGGTGGGGGTCGTCGGGCGGCGTCAGCGCAGCGAAGGCGAGCGGTGTCGCCAACGTCTCGTCTCGCCCGACGTGTGTCGTGTCGACGCCGAACGACGCCAGCGCGGCGAGCGCGTAGTCGCCGAAGGGGTCGGCGCCGACCTTCGTGAGCACGGCGCTGCGATGGCCGAGCCGCGTCGCGGCGACGGCGACATTCGTCGGGCTGCCGCCGATCGACTTGACGAACCGCTGCTCGTCCTCAAAGCGGGCACCCGGCGCGTCGGCGTACAGGTCGACCGAGATCCGCCCGACGGTGAGAACGTGCGTGCTCGTCACCGGCGGGCGATGATGTCCTCGGGTCGCACGACGGACTCGAGCTCGTGGGCGAGCGCTTCGAGCTCTGCGCCGCCCGACATCATCTGGATGAGCTCGTCGCGCGAGATCTCGCCCTTCGGGAAGTTGCCGAGGCTCTGGCCGCGCTTGAGGATGACGAAGCGGTCACCGACGGGGTAGGCGTGGTTCGGGTTGTGCGTGATGAAGATCACGCCGAGCCCCCGGTCGCGTGCGGCGACGATGTACTTCAGCACGACGCCGGATTGCTTGACGCCCAGCGCCGCCGTCGGCTCGTCGAGGATCAACACCTTGGCACCGAAGTAGACCGCTCGGGCGATGGCGACGGACTGGCGTTCACCGCCCGACAGGGTGCCGACGGGCTGTTCCGGGTCGCGCACGTCGATGCCCATCTTCGACATCTCCTCGATCGCCGTGCGCTTGGCGCCGTCGACGTCGAGGCGCCGCAGCGGGCCCCACCCGGTCGTCGGCTCCGACCCGAGGAAGAAGTTGCGCCAGATCGACATCAGCGGCGCCATCGCGAGGTCCTGGTAGACGGTTGCGATGCCCGCCGCCTTCGCCGCCCGAGGCGATCCGAACGAGACGTCGCGCCCCTCGATCAGGAAGTGCCCGTCGTCGTGCTTGTGCACCCCCGACAAGATCTTGATCAGCGTCGACTTGCCCGCGCCGTTGTCGCCGAGCACGCAGGTGACCTCGCCGGCACGCACGCTCGTCGTGATCTGGTGCAGCGCGATGACGTTGCCGAAGTACTTCGACACCCGTTGCAGCTCGAGAAGGTGTGGCGCCGTCTCAGTCATCTGTGGTGGTCCTCGTCGCTGCGGCGTGGGCGACCTCTGCGGTGTCGGGCACATCGACAGTCGGTCTCGACGCCGTCCGGGCCCAACGCCGGATCCACTCGTTGGCGAACGCGGCGAGCAGCAGGATGATGCCGAGGAACAGGAAGTAGAGGTTGTTGTCCCAGCCGGCGAGCGGGATGCCCTGCTGGGTCATGCCGAGGATCAGGCAGCCGAGACCGGCGCCGACGACCGAGCCGAAGCCACCGGTGAGCAGACAGCCGCCGAGCACCGCAGCGATGATGAAGAAGAACTCCTGGCCGACGCCCTCGATGACGTTCGATCGGTTGGTCTGCAACAGCACCACCATCCCGTGCACCCAGCCGCACACGGCGACGGTCATGAACAGGCCGATCTTCGTGCCGTTGGCAGGTACGCCGCTCATGCGTGCGGCATCACGGTTGCCGCCGACGGCGAAGATCCAGTTCCCGACTCGCGTGCGCATCAGCACCCACGCGCCGACGGCGACCATCCCGGCGAACCACAGGATCGACACCCGGAACCCGACGCCACCGATCGTGACGAAGTTGGAGGCGAAGACCTTGCGGGCCAGGTCGTAGCCGCCAGTATCGACGATGCCCGTCACCTGCGTCTTGTCGGTGACCCGCTGCGTCAGCCAGAGGTTGAAGCCACGGAGCGCGAAGAACGTCCCGAGCGTGACGATGAAGCTCGGCAGCCCCGATCGGACCACCATCAGCCCGTTGAGGAACCCGAGGAACAGTGCGATCAGCAGCGAGAGCGCCATCCCTAACCACAGGTTGAGCCCGCTGTGCACGGCGAAGAGGGCGGCGAACATGCCGGTCGTCCCCGTCATCACGCCGGCGGAGAGATCGAACTCACCGCCGATCATCAGGAGCGCGACGGCGACTGCCGTGAGCCCGTAGCCGGCCGAACGGTCGAGGTACGTCGCCGTGCCCTGCCAGCTCAGCCAGACGCTGCCGGCCTGCCAGGCGAACAGCAGCCAGACCACGAACGCGCCGGCGAGCGCACCGAACTCCGGACGCACCAGCAGCCGCTTCCTCGCCGAGAGCCGGGCGAGCCGCTCGTCGGTGGTGCTCACGACGTCGGCTGCCGTGGCCGTGCTCGCCGCCGAGGCCGTCGTCGTCATGTCGCCGTTCCCATCGTCGTATCCCTTGTCGTCACCGTGTGCGCCGATCGGAGGAGGCGTGTGCCTCCCCCGATCGGAACGTGTCGAGCGTCGGCCGTCAGCGGGTGCCCGCTTCTGCCAGCTCCTTGATCTGCTCTGCGTTGTCGGCGGTCACGAACCCCGGTCCCGTCAGGATCGGCTGGCCGCCGCCGACGGTGTTGAGGTTCGTCGAGTTGAGCTTCAGGAACGAGATCGGCAGGTACCCCTGGAGATACTGCTGCTGGTCGACGGCGAACGACATGTCGCCGGCGGCGATGGCGTCGATCACCTCGGCGTTGATGTCGAACGTCGCCAACTGCACCTCGCCGGTCTGTCCGAGGTTGTTCAGCGCAGCGAGGG
The DNA here is from genome assembly GCA_013815505.1 of Acidimicrobiia bacterium. Lineage (GTDB taxonomy): Bacteria > Actinomycetota > Acidimicrobiia > Acidimicrobiales > Ilumatobacteraceae > JACDHN01. The sequence goes on along the minus strand of JACDGA010000017.1, from coordinate 2,512 downwards.
CGGGGCCTGCACCCGTCGGCCCGAGGGCGAGCACGCCGTTGATCTCGGTGTCGGCCTGCAGCGTCGACTCGATCGTGCTCTGCGCGCCTGCGGCGTCGTTGAGGTCGACCTGGACGACCTCGAGCGAACCGCCCGCCTCCTCGATCGCTTCCTTGGCGCCGTTGCAGCGAGCGTCAAGCCCGGCGTTGCCGACCTCCTGGTTGATGCAGATCACGTTCGTCGCACCTTCCTCGGCCATCCTCGCGCCCGCACCTCGGCCGGCGACCGTCTCGTCCTGGCCGATGTGGGTGATCGCGCCGATCTCCTCGTAGTTGTCCGAACCCGAGTTCACCGTGATGATCGGGATCCCGGCATCGGCGGCTGCGGCGAGCGAGTCTTGCAATGCCGGGTAGTCCGGCACCGATACGACGAGCCCGTCGGGTTCCTTGGCGACGGCGGCATCGATCAGCTGGGCCATCGCGACCATGTCGAACGTGTCCGGTGCGCTGTAGTTGGCGGTGACACCGAGCTCCTCGGCGGCATCGTCGACGCCCTTCTTGAACACCGACCAGAACGGGTCGGATGCCTGGCCGTGCGTGACGACCTCGATCGTGACGTCGCTGCCCTGTGTCAGGTCGACCGTGTCACCGGTCCCGCCGGTCCCGCTACCGGACCCGCTGGTGGTGTCGTCGACGCCCGTCGGCGCGGAGTCCTCGCCGTCGTCGTCATCATCACCGCATGCCGTCAGCACCAGTGCGCCGACGGTGAGGATCGCGCCGACGACGCGGAGCCTGTGTGATCTCATTCTGTTCCCCCTCTGTTCGTGCGGCGAGGTTGCCGCCGCTGTGGTGGGTGTCAACCGGCCGGTTGGCCGGCGAGCACCTCACGTAGGTAGTCGACGCTCAGTCGGGCGTCGACGATCGGGCCCTCCCCGGGCGCAGGTACGTGCCGACCGAGATCGGTGTCCTGTTCGAGCACGTACCAGCCTTGGTACCCATCGTGCTCGAGCTGATCGACCGTCGCCGCGACCGGCGCGATGCCGCGCCCCAACGGGCGGAACAGGCCGTCCCTGACGGCGTCGATCAAGGAGCGCCGACGGCCGGCGACCGCCTCGCCGAGACCGGGAGCCACGTCTTTCAGGTGCGCGTGGGCGATGCGGCCCGACGCGTCGGCGGCGAACGTCGCGGGGTCGTAGCCGCCGATGAGCAGGTGCCCAGTGTCGAGGCACCATGCGACAGAAGATCTCTCCAGCACTGTACGGACATCATCGCGCGTCTCGACGAGCGTGCCGACGTGGGGGTGCAGCGCATGCACGAGGCCGTGGTCGGCGCACAGCTCGTCCAGCGCGTCGAGCATGCCGGCGAGGTGGTCCCACTGCGCCGGCGTGACGACGCCGGGCCGTGACCAGCGGTCGTCTGCGATCGCCGCGGACACGAGCACCGACGCCCCCGTTGCGGCGAGGAGGCGGGCCGTCGCACGAGCGCTCGAGAGCGTCTCGTCGCGCCGGCGTCGATCGTGGAGCACGAGCGGGAGGAACGAGGCGACCAGTCGCACGCCGTGGGTCTCGAGCACGGCGTTGAGATCGTCGGCGCGGTGGGGGAGGAAGCCGGGTGCGCCGAGCTCTGTCGCCGTGATCCCGAGCGACGCCATCTCGGAGAGCACGCGCTCGGCGGGGAGCATCGTCCCCCAGCCGGGAACCTCGCACACACCCCACGTGATCGGCCCGGCGGCGAGTCGGTCGTCGATGACGTTGGAGCGCTCCATTTGGATGCCATCGTGACGGCGGGGGCAGCTGCTGTCAAGGACGCCCGCTCGCGATTCGTGGAGCGCTCCATTGTCCGCCGCAGTCGAACCTGCTTCACTTGCCCGCCAGTGGCACACACCACGATGGAGGATGTCGCGAGAAGGGCCGGCGTGTCGCGATCGCTCGTCTCGCTCGTGATGCGGGCCAGCCCCCACGTCAGCGACGAGCGCCGCGCGCGGGTGTTGGACGCAGCCGCTGCGCTCGGCTACTCACCGAACGCGATGGCGCGCGGACTGGCGAGCAGGCGTTCCGGCGTCGTCGCCGTGTTGATCAACGACCTCCACAACCCGTTCTTCGCAGAGACGTTCGACGGCCTGGCGGCCGAGGCCGAGTCCAGAGGGTTCAGCCTGTTGCTCGGTGCGGGGCGGCCGACGCGGGGCGCCGAGCAGGCGGCGCTCGCCTCGTTCCTGGAATACCGGCCCGACGGGATCGTCCTGCTCAGCCCTCGCCTGCCGTCCGCGGCCATCGGGGTGGCGGCTCGGCGGGCACCGGTCGTCGTCGTCGGGCGCCATGTCCGGGCCGCCGGCGTCGACAGCGTGATGACCGACGAGCGCGAGGGTGCTCGGTTGGTTGTCGATCACCTCGCCGGGCTCGGGCACCGCCGGATCGTCCACGTCGACGGCGGTCGCGGCGCCGGGGCCGGGCCACGCCGGGAGGGCTACCGCCGGGCGATGTCGCGCGCCGGGCTCGATCGGTTCGCCGCCGTCGTGCCGGGCGACTTCACGGAAC
>JACDGA010000535.1 GCA_013815505.1 Acidimicrobiia bacterium | reverse complement strand
ACCGGCACGGCGCAGGCCGCCTCGAGCTATCCGTGGGAGGACTCGTCGGCGTTCGCCGCGTTCAGCATGGATGAAACCCGCCCGTACACCGTGGCGGCTTACCTCGAGAAGTCTGGTTACGGGTCGCAGGGGGCTGCACCCGTCGTGAAGTGCATGTACCTGGCGCTGTCGGGGCTGACGGTGACGCAACCGGTGACGCTGTCGGATCCGCTCGACATCGACAGCACCGAGGTCGCCGCGCCGGCTGCGGTCGCTGATCCGAAGTGCCTGAAGGCGACGAACTTCGATCCGACGACCGACACCGGCGCACCTCGCCCGGCGGACTGATCCGTGTCGATCCCGATGCTGCAGCGCCGGCCCGACTCGGGACTCGGCAACATCCGATCGAGTCCCGGCGATCCGAGCCGAAACATCGACTGGATCCTGCTCGGCGCCCAGATCCTGCTGACTGTGGCGGGATGCTTCGTCGTCTACTCGGCGACCCGCACCGACCCCGACATCGACCCGTACCTGTTCGTCACCCGCCAGGTCGTGTTCGCGATCGTCGCCGCCGTCGTCATGTTCGTCGTGATGTCGATCGACTACGAGCTCCTGCGAGAACGGGCGCGGACCGTCTACGGCATCACCGTGCTCGCGCTGCTCGCGCTGCTGGTCCTCGGCAAGACCGGCGCAGGCGGCTCGTTCGCCGACGACATCGCGTTCACGCTCGGTCCGATCAACGTGCAGCCCGCCGAGTTCGCAAAGCTCGCCGTGCTGCTGATGCTCGCTGCGTACATCGCCGACGAGGGTCTCGACTCGGTGTCGTACCCGCGCTTCGTCGGCTCGCTGCTCATCGTCGGTCTCCCGACCGTGCTCATCATCGCCCAGCCCGACCTCGGCACGGCGTCCGTCGTGATCTCGTCGGTAATGGGCGTGCTGCTCATCGCCGGCGCCAAGCTGCGCTACATCGTCGCCGTGTCGATGATGTCGCTGCTCACCGTGATGGCTGCGTTCATCTCGGGGCTGGTCAACAGCTACCAGCTCGAGCGGTTCCGCGTCCTGTTCGACCAGGACAACCCAGATCTGCGGAACCAGGCGCTGCAGGTGACCAACGCGATCCGTGCCGTCGGTACGGGTGGCGTGTTCGGCAAGGGGTGGCTGAAGGGAGACCTGACGAACGGCGGCGACATCCCCGTGGCGTGGGCCGACTTCCCGTTCGCCGCGATCGGCGAGCAGTTCGGCATGGTGGGCTGCGGTGCGCTGCTGGGGCTCTTCATCGTTGTGCTGTTTCGGATCTGGCGCATCGCCCACCTCTCGAAGGACCTCTTCGGGACGTACCTCTGCGCCGGCGTGTTCACGATGATGCTGTGGCAGCTGTTCCAGAACATCGGCATGACGATCGGCATCCTCCCCGTGACGGGGCTCCCGATGCCGTTCATCTCCTACGGTGGGTCCGGCCTCGTCACGTACTTCGCCCTGATGGGCATCGTGCAGAGCGTGCACATGCGACGCATGCGCTGAGCGATGGCGTCACGCAGGTAGGATCGTGGCGACATGACCTCGATGTGGTCGAGGGTCGAACCGCTCTTGAGCCAGGTGCAGAAGCCGGCTCGTTACATCGGGTGTGAGGACGGCGCTGTCACCCCCCGGCATGCGCCGGGCAAGGTGAGTTGGCTGCTGGCCTACCCCGACACATACGAAATCGGCCTGCCCAACCAGGGCCTTCAGATCCTCTACGAAATCCTGAATGAGCGCGACGATGCCGTCGCCGAACGCGCCTACGCCCCGTGGGGCGACCTCGAATCGCTCTTGCGCTCGCACGACGTCGGACTCTTCTCCGTCGACACGCACCGCCACGGTGGAAGCTTCGACGTCATCGCCTTCAACCTCGCCGCCGAGCTGACGTACACGAACGTGCTCAACATGGTCGACCTCGCCGGTGTGCCCGTGCGCACCGAGCACCGTCGCCTCGACGACCCGTTCGTCGTCGTCGGCGGGCACTGTGCCTTCAACCCCGAGCC
>JACDGA010000534.1 GCA_013815505.1 Acidimicrobiia bacterium | reverse complement strand
CGGCTCATCCACGAGCTGCGAGCAGAGCGAGGCGAGGACGTCGAGTTCTTCCGAATCGAGTCACCGCACGGACACGACGCGTTCCTGATCAACCTCAACCAGATCTGCGATCCGATCGCCAAGTTCCTCGATCGCGTCTGATCGATCGCAGTCACGTGTGCGTTCGACAGGCTCAGTGCAGGTGCTGTTCGATGACGGCTGCCGTTCGGCTCGAGCCGGGCATCCGCAACGCCAGCAGCCCGCTCGCGCGGGAGTCGGCGCCGTCGTTGGAGCGCAGCAGGTAGACGACGCGCTTGCGGCCGTCGGTCGTGCCGCGACCGTCGATGCGCCAATCGCCCGTCATCTTGCGACCCGAGATCAGGCCACGGGTCCGGAGCCGCACGACTCCCTCTTCGGTGACCTCGCCGCGCACCTCGCGCCAGCGGCTGCCCGCGGCGCCGCCCTGTTCGAGGCTCACGGGCTGCGCCCGACAGATGAATCGCGTGCCGTCCTTCGACGACCAGTGGGGTTCCATCCGGAAGGCGACGAAAAGCATCGCGACCATCACGATGGCGGTTCCGATGAACCACAGCCAGCTGGTCACATCGCCGAGTGTGCCAGGATCGCGCCTACCGATGCACGCTTCGATCGCGATCGTGGCCGCCGACGGCGAGACGTACCTGATCTACGCGCTGATCGCTCTGCTCGCCGTCGTCGGCTTCGGCATGGCCGTGCTGACGGTGTGGCTCGTGCGCGTGACCAAGCCGGAGCACGAGGCACTGTCGGCGCTCGGTGTGATGGGGTCACGCCGGTTCCGAAAGGAAGGCACTGTTGCCCGCGAGCGCCACATCGCCACGATCCGAGGCGTTCCCGGCTCGCCGAACGGCGACGGCGACGGCGAGCAGTCAGACGAGCGCTCCCCGGACAGTGACGAGAAGGAGGAGGATGCGACGGGCGCGATCCCTCGCGTCGAGGACGAAGCAGACGCGAAACGGGCGGATACTCTCGGCTGATGGCCGAGTTCGATCCCAACGCGATGGTGGCACGGTTCAAGGAGCGGGCGATCGCCGTGAAGAAGCGGCCACTGCCACCGGTCGCGGGCGAGGAGCGAGAGCAATTCCTCGCCCAGGCGCGCCGCGATTTCCAGGACTTCGCGATGATCGGCGACGCGCAGCCGTCGATCGAGGACGGCGTGCTCGTGCTGCGCGTCGACCTCCGCCCGCCCGACGGGACCAGTTGATCGATCGCCCCTCGGTGGTAACGTCGGATCCCTTCGCGGACGTGGCTCAGTTGGTAGAGCATCACCTTGCCAAGGTGAGGGTCGCGGGTTCGAATCCCGTCGTCCGCTCCATAGAAGTCCTGGTAGAAATGGGGATTCCCGGGGCCTCGATCGTGCTGTATTGAGGAGACACCATGACAGTCGCATTCATCCACGGCAACCCGGAGACCGCAGCGATCTGGGGACCGCTCCTCGACGCGCTCGGGCGCGACGACGCCGTGACGCTCTCACCGCCGGGATTCGGCGCTCCCGTGCCGGACGGTTTCGCCGCCGGCGCCGACGACTACGGCACGTGGCTCGTCGGCGAGCTGGAAGGGTTCGACGAGCCGGTCGACCTCGTCGGCCACGACTGGGGTGGCGGGCACGTGATGCGTGCCGCAGCACTGCGCCCGGACCTCGTCAGGTCGTGGTGCACCGACGTCGCCGGCATTGTCGATCCCGACTACGTCTGGCACGACCTCGCGCAGGTGTGGCAGACACCGGACGAGGGCGAGGCGATGGTGGCGGCGATGGCGTCATTGCCGATCGACGACCGCATCGCCGGCTTCGTCGACCTGGGCATGACCCCCGAGGTCGCCCGGTCGTGCGCCGAGCTCGCTGGAACACCCGAGACGGGGCGCTGCATTCTCGCCCTGTACCGGTCGGCGACGAAGGAGGCGATGGCGCGCTGGGGCGAGGAGCTCGAGGCTGCCGAGCGCCGACCGAGCCTCGTGATCGCAGCAACCGAGGATCCGTACACGGGCGG
>JACDGA010000533.1 GCA_013815505.1 Acidimicrobiia bacterium | reverse complement strand
CGGCCGCCTCACCGATTGACCCAGCGACGGCTGCGACGGCGGCGACGGCGACTGCGGCGACGGTCGCGTCGTAGGTTGTCATGATGAGTGACGACGGCAGCGAGCGTGACGTGAGCGGTCCGGTGTCGGTGGTCACCGGCGCCAACTCGGGCATCGGTCGGGCCATCGCCATCGGACTCGCCGACAAGGGGCACACGACCTACGGCACCGTGCGCGACGTCGGGCGGGCGACGAAGCTGCTCGACTTCGCCGACCAGGCGGGTGTCGAGGTGCGCCTCGTCGAGCTCGACATCGCCGACGATGACTCGGTGCGCCGTGGTTTCGCCCAGATCCACGACGAGGTCGGTCGCGTCGATCACCTCGTCAACAACGCCGGCGTCGGCGGCAACGCCGTCGCCGAGGAGTGCTCGACGGCGATGTACCTCGACGTGATGAACGTCAACCTGTGCGGCGCGGTGCGCTGCATCCAGGCGGTGCTCCCGGGCATGCGCGAGCGGGGTGAGGGTTCGATCGTCAACATCTCGTCGATCACGGGTCGCATCGCGGCGCTGGCGCAGTCGCCGTACGTCGCCTCGAAGTTCGCGCTCGAGGGCATGAGCGAGGGCCTCGCCCAGGAGGTGGCGCCGTTCGGCATCCGCGTCGTGATCGTCGAACCGGGCGTCACGAAGTCGGCAATCTTCGCCAAGAACGTCGACACTCCTCACGCCACCGGCGCCTACGACACGCCGTACCGGCGGATGTTGCAGTTCTACGCCGCCGGCCTCGCCCAGGCGACCGATCCCCGCGAGGTCGCCGAGCTGATCCACCATGCCATCACGACCGACGAACCCCAGCTGCGCTATCCCGTCAGCTGGGGTGGCAAGGAGTTGGTCGCCGGGAAGGCCGATCTCGACGACCGCGACTGGGTCGCTCTCGGCGCGATCGGCGACGACGACGAGTACTACCGCCGCTTCGAGCACCTCTTCGGACTCCGCATCGCTCCTTGACCGCGGTGGTGACCCGAGCTCTGAGGCGCGACGCGCCGGTGTCCGGTCCTGCGTCGCGGGCGACGAAGAACCGGACACCGATGGGTGGGAGCCGTCAGGCTTTGGCGAAGCGGCGCGTCGAGAGTGGCAGGAAGATCGCCACGATCACGATCGACCAGACGACGGCGCGCACGGCAAACCAGGCCGCCGTGTGCCCGAGCGCCGCCTCTGCCTGATCGCCGAGGGCGAGCGCTCGCACCGATCCGACCATCGGGGTGATCGGCTGGTGTTCGGCGACTGGCTGCATCCAGCCCGGCATCGACTCGACCGGCACGTACGCGCTCGACACGAACACGAACGGAAAGGCGAGGAACGACAGCCCCTGCGCCGCCTGCGCCGACCCGGCGACGAGCCCCATGTAGATGAACGGCCACGTGAACGCTGCGCCGTAGACGAGGCACAGGCCGACGGCGGCGATCGTCTCGAGCAGCGAACCGTGCAGCCGGAACCCCGTGGCGAACCCGAGGCCTACCGTGATGAGGAGGCCCCACGCAACGAGCACGGTGTCGGCCGCCGACCGCCCGAGCAGCACGGCCGAGCGCGGCACGGGAAGCGATCGCATGCGATCGAGCAGACCCGAGGCCTTGTCCGTCGCCACCCCCACGGCCGCGCCGGTGCCGGAGAACATCGCGCCCGCTGCTGCGAGCCCGGGGATCAGGAAGTCGACGTAGGAGACGTCGCCCGTGCCGATGGCGCCTCCGAACACGTAACGGAAGATGAGCAGGAACATCGCCGACGTGAGACCGCCGACGACGATCAGGTCGGGCGTGCGCCAGAACTGGCGCAGCGTGCGCCCGGCGAACGTGGCCGCGGTGCCGACGACACCCGTCCGCCCGTCGGGAGGATCGATGCCGACGGTGGCGAGCGTCGCGTCGTCGCCGTCGCTCGAAGCGCCTGACGCTCTCGTAAGCGCCGCGGAAGGTACGCGGGCGTCGATGGTGTTGGTGTTGGTGGTGGTGATGGTCATGGTGTGCTCCTT
>JACDGA010000532.1 GCA_013815505.1 Acidimicrobiia bacterium | reverse complement strand
GTCGAGACCGTCGCCGGTGCGCGCCGACACCGGCACGTAGGCGGCGGCGTCCAGCTCGGACGAGGCAGCGAGCATGCGCGCCACCTGGTCGGTTGTCGCCCGATCGATCTTGTTGACGACCACGACCGTCGAGGCGGGACGGAGCCGTGCCGCCACCCAGCGGTCACCACCGCCGAACGGGGCCGTGGCATCGAGCACGAGGCACGTGACGTCGACGTCGTCGACCGAGGCGAGCGCGGTGGCGTTGACACGTTCGCCGAGCGCTGTGACCGCCTTGTGCAACCCGGGCGTGTCGACGAACACGAGCTGCGCGTCGTCGCGGGTGAGCACGCCGCGCACCCGGTGGCGCGTCGTCTGCGGCTTGTCGGACACGATGCTGACCTTGCCGCCACAGAGCGCGTTGACGAGCGACGACTTGCCGACGTTCGGCCGCCCGACCATCGTCACGAACGCAGATCGGTGGCCCGCCGCCTCGTCCATGTCGTCAGATGTTCGCAGTGCGGTCCGACCAGAACGGCGCCCGCAGCTCGCGCTTCAGGATTTTGCCGGAGCCGGTCTTCGGCAGCTCGTCGATCCACGACATGGTGCGTGGCACCTTGTACCTGGCGAGCAGCGCGCCGGCATGACCGCGGATGTCGTCGTCGCTCGGTGAGGTGCCCGGCCGCGCAACCACGACGGCGTGCACCTGCTCGCCCCATTCGTCGTCGGGAATGCCGAAGACGGCGGCCTCGTACACGTCGGGGTGCTGCTCCAACACCGCCTCGATCTCGGCCGGGTAGATGTTCATCCCACCGGAGATGATCATGTCCTTCTTGCGGTCACAGATGTAGATGAAGTCGTCGGCGTCGCGATAGGCGATGTCGCCCACGGTCTGGAATCCGTCACGGTGGTCGTCCTCGTAGCGGTCGTGCTGCTTGTAATAGTCGGCGAAGACCGAGGGGCTGCGCACGAACAGCTCGCCCGTCGCCTGCGGGCCCGTCGCCGTGACCACGGCACCGTCGTCGTCGTAGAGGCGGATCTCCACCATCGGCGCCGCCTTGCCGCACGATCCGGGCTTGGCCAGCTGCTCGGCGGGCTCGAGGATCGTGTTCACGCCGAGCTCGGTCGACCCGTACACCTCGAACAGCGAGTCGTCGCCGAACATGTCGACGTACTGCTGCTTCAGCGCCATGCTCCACGGTGCGGCGTTGGCGACGGTGATGCGCAGCGACGAGTGGTCGTAGCGGTCGCGCACGTCGACGGGGAGGTTGCACACCATCCGGATCGGTGTCGGCGCGGCGAACGTGGACGTGGCGGCGTACCGTTCGACGAGGCGTAGCCAGTCCTCCGGATCGAACTTGTGCTGCACGACCACGGTCTGGCCGAGCGCCTGGGCGATGCCCATGAAGCCGCCGGGTCCGCTGTGGTACAGCGGGCCCGTCGTGAGGTAGATGTCGTCGGGGGTGTAGCCGATCTGTTGCACCATCGCAGCCACCTGGGAAGGGTCGCCGATGCCCTTGCGCAGTGCGCCCTTCGGCTTGCCCGTCGTCCCGGACGTGTAGATCATCACGTCACCCGGTTCGACCTCGCCGAGCGCGGCCGGTTCGATCGCTGCCTCTGCCGCGTCGGCGTCGATCATCCCCTCGGGCACAGGGATCGACCACCGTGCGGCGTCGAACACGAGGACGGCGACAACCTTCGGCAGCTGGGGCTGGATGCGATCGAACAGCGCGGCGTAGGGCGCGTCGACGTACACGAGCGTCGCGTCGCAGTGGTCAGTGACGTACGCCGCCTCGTCGTCGGCGAGCCTGTAGTTCAGCGGCACGGCCGTGACGCCCGCCTTGCGAGCGGCGTTGACGAACGCAACCACGCTGGCCGAGTTCTGCCCGCACCACAGCGACGTCGCCCCCTGGCCGAGACCGTGCGATCGCATCACGGCGGCGAGTCGGTTCGCGCGCTCGTCGAGCTCGGCGTACGAGAGCGTCACCTGCTCCTCGCCGGGCCGATCGTCGATCACCGCCGGCTT
>JACDGA010000531.1 GCA_013815505.1 Acidimicrobiia bacterium | reverse complement strand
GCTATCGGGACTCGTCGTCGAGCGCCCCGACGACGGCCGGGTCCCGCTCTCCGACGTAGAGGTGCGCAACCGCTCGTTCGGCAGCGGGATCCTCGACGGCTGCGTCTTCCCGCGGCAGGCCTGAAACCCGGCGCCCGCCGCCGCAGGAGTACGATCGGGTGCGTGGACTGGCTGTTCGACGAGCCGGCGGTCGTGCTGGTGTTGGTCGCCATCGCCGCAATCCTGCTCGTCATCGAGGTCGCGCTGCCGACGCTCGGCATCGCCGGCACCCTCGGGTTCGCAGCCGCCACTGGTGCCGTCGTCGCCGTGTCGCGTGATGACATGACGTGGTGGCCGCTCGTCGGTCCGGCCGCCGCAGTGCTCGTATGGGCGGTGCTGATCGCCGCCCGTACGAGTTCGCCGGTGACGGAGGTGGTCGCTGCGGCGTCGTTCGCACTCGGCGGTGTCGGATTCGGACTCGCCAACGACGACGTCGCCAGCATCGTCGTCGCCGTCATCACGACGGCCGTCCTCGCGCTGGGCTTCCCACGCGCCCAGCGCGCCGCCAACCGGCTCCTCGACCGACCGTCGGTCGTCGGCATGGAGGGTCTCGTCGGGCGGGCGGCGACGGTCGACCGATGGCAGGGCGACGTCCACGTCGTGCTCCTCGACGGTTCCCGTTGGAACGCCGAGACCGACGCAACCGTCGAGCTACGAGCCGGCGACGAGGTCGAGGTCGTCGGCTTCCACGGCAGCACCGTCGCCATCCGTCCCGCCGTCGTTCGACCGCCCGCCGGTCCCCCACTCTCGCCCGCATCCTGAACCTGGAGTCCCCATGCCCGCTGTTGCCGCCGTCGCCCTCGTCCTGCTCGGGATCGCCGTCATCCTGTTCGCCTCGTCGGTCAAGATCGTGCAGGAGTACGAGCGTGGCGTGATCTTCCGCCTCGGACGCTCCCAGGGCGCGAAAGGACCGGGTGTCTTCTTCGTGATCCCGATCATCGACAGGATCGTGCGCACGAACTTGCAGGTCATCGCCGCACCGGTGGCATCGCAGGGTGTGATCACTCGCGACAACGTGACGTGTCTCGTCGACGCCGTCGCCTACTTCCAGGTCGTCGATCCTGCCGCGTCGGTGATCAACGTGCAGAACTGGTATGGCGCCTCGCAGCTCGTCGCTCAGACGACGCTGCGATCCATCGTCGGACGCCACGAGCTCGATCAGTTGCTGTCCGAGCGCGATCGCATCGACGCCGAGTTGCAGCTGGCGCTCGACTCGCAGACCGAACCGTGGGGTGTCAAGGTGCATCGCGTCGAGATCCGCGACGTCGGTCTGCCCGAGCAGATGCAGCGGGCGATGGCTCGCCAGGCGGAGGCCGAGCGCGAGCGGCGAGCGAAGGTGATCGCTGCCCAGGGCGAGCTCGAGGCGTCGGAAAAGCTGGCCCAGGCCGCGCAGGTCATCGCCACCGCACCCGGCGCCCTGCAGCTGCGTCAGTTGCAGACGATGGTGGAGATCTCCGCCGAGAACAACTCGACGATCGTCTTCCCGATTCCGATGGAGCTGCTCGAGGCCATCACCACCAAGGGTCTCCCGACCCCTGCGCCGACGTCGTCGCCTGACCCGCCGCCACCCCCGTCGACCGACTGAAGTCGCACGCACTGCGTTCTGTCATGCCGTTCGTGCCTGTTTGCGACCGATCCGCATGACAGCACGGGGCGAGCAGCTGGCGGCATTCAATGAGCCGGAACACCTGGTCAGCACTCGTGGGACGCGCTGCGTGTAGCGTGACGCCTGGCCAGCAGTGTCGCGGAGGCGGCGGTCTTTTGCGACGCTGCTGGCGCCATCCGACCGACGACCGACAACCGGCGTCTAGCTGGGCTTCTGGTCGTAGCCGGGATCGCTCGGCCAGTTGGGCTGGAACTGTCTCTCGGACTCCGGTGACCTGCGGTTTCGGTCCCGGAAGGCGCATCGGGCGGGCACCCGTGGGCGAAGGAGGGATCATGCGTGTCCTCTCAGTAGGCGCCGCTTGTGC
>JACDGA010000130.1 GCA_013815505.1 Acidimicrobiia bacterium | reverse complement strand
CGGTGAAGGCGCACCGTCCGTCCTGCGACGTGATGGTGGTGCACGATCCCGAGCTCACCGTGGTGCTGCGAGGCACGGGCGACTCCCCCGCTGTGTTCGACGTGAAAGAGGACACGCCGGCGGCCATCGCCGACAAGGCATGGATCCCGCTGTGGGCCCGCCCCGCGGCGCGCCGTTCGACGACTGTGCTCGAGCGTTGGGCCTCGCGCTCATACCACCTGCTGCTGGCCGAGTACTCGTACCGCAAACGCTTCGGCGACCATCACGCCGTCGTCCCAAACTCCACGTGGGTCCCGAGCCAGGAGCCGAAGACCACAGGCAGGACCGTCGTCTACCTCGGCCGCATCTCGCGCCATCGCGGCGCGGAGACGTTGTTGCGGGTCGGGCGGGCGCTCGAACCGGGTCGCTTGCTGCTCATCGGCGACGCCGACGCCGACGTTCGCGACGACGTGGCGCACGCCGCAGCGCTCGGCCAGGTCCGCTGGACCGGCTTCCTGCCGAACCCCGAGGCGCTGGCCCTCGTGGAGGGCGCGCTCGTCGGGCTCTCGCTGCTGGCGCCCGAGCCCAACTACCTGCACTCGCAACCGACGAAGCTCGCCGAGTACTTCGCTCGCGGCGTGCCGGCGATCACGACACCGCTCCCGCTGGCGAAAGAGCTCGTCGAGCAGACCGGTGCCGGTCTCGTGGTGCCGTACCAGGACAGCGACGCAGTCGTGCGGGCGATCGCGACGCTCGACGGCGATCCCGAGCTGCGTGCCGAGATGGGACGGCTCGGCTACGAGGCCGCGCGGGCCCAGTTCGACTGGTCTCGCGACGGGCGCGAGTTCGTGTCGCTGCTCGAGGGCTGGTCGCGATCTCCTTCGACCTCGGTCACCTGAATCGGGATGATGTCGTCGATGAGGTCGTCGAGCTCGACGCCACCATCGAGCGGCGCCCCGAGGAGCGTCGTCGTGCGTCCACGCCGGCGGAAGACGGCGAGTACCGCCGGGGAGGAGACGACGAGGAAATCGGCGCTGGCGGCGGCGTCGTCAACTGGGCGAACTTCGACGTTGCTCGGCGCACCGATGTCGAGCCGAGCCCCCGCCAGCACCACGAGGCGATCGGGATGGGCGCCGGCATAGCGCACGGCGGCAACGGCGAGGTCGGCCCCGACGAAGCACACCTCTCGGATCGGCCACAGTGGGAGTTGCGCGAATGGCACAGCTCGAACCGTAAACAGCGGAGGTGTCGCCAGGAAGGCGCCGACATGAACCCTGCATGATGTCGCGACGTCACCACTAACGTCGGCGCAGTGACGCAGGACTCGACCGTGCTCGTGACGGGTGGCGCCGGCTACATCGGATCGCACACCGTCAGGGCGCTCGTCGAGGCAGGCCGCAAGGTCGTCGTGCTCGACTCGCTCGAGTACGGCAGCGCCGACTCCGTCGTGGGCGCCCCGCTCGTGGCCGGCGACATCGCCGACGAGGACGCCGTCGAGCAGCTCTGCCGTGACCACGATGTCGGCGCGCTCGTGCATTTCGCCGCGTACAAGGCCGTCGGCGAATCGATGGAGCAGCCAGGGCGCTACTGGCACAACAACGTCGACAAGTCGGTCAGCCTGTTCGAAGCGGTCATCCGGGCGGGCGTGCGCGACGTCGTGTTCTCGTCGTCGTGCTCGGTCAACGGCAACCCGGCGAGCGTGCCGGTCGCCGAATCGGCCGCGATCGCCCCCGAGAGCGTCTACGCCGAGACGAAGGCGACCGTCGAGCGGGTACTGCACTGGTTCGGGGTCACGGCCGGGCTGCGGTCGGTCTCGCTGCGCTACTTCAATGCAGCCGGCGCCAGCTTCGACAACCGCATCGGGGAGGACTGGACGAGGGCGCTGAATCTCGTCCCGCTCGTGATGAAGTCGATCCTCCTCGACGACCATCCGCTCACCATGTTCGGCACCGACTACGACACGCCCGACGGCACGTGCATCCGCGACTACATCCACGTGGTGGATCTCGCCGACGCTCACGTGCGGGCGCTCGCCGCGCTGTTCGCCGACGCGGTCCCGCAACGGGCGACGGCCGTCAACGTCGGCACGGGCGTCGGTACGTCCGTGCGCGAGCTGATCGATCGAGCCGAGCAGGTGACAGGGCGGCCGGTGCCGTGCGAGGTCGGACCTCGGCGCGCAGGCGATCCGGCGGCGACGTACGCCGACCCGTCGCTCGCCCACTCGCTGCTCGGCTGGGAAGCCCGCCACGGCATCGACGACATCTTGGCCACGGCGTACGCGTGGCACTCGAAGACGGCCTGACACCGTACTGAGCCCCGCTGCGTGTCGGCGTGCGTGCGCGTCAGACGGATCGGGCGTTGCGGAGGCGGTCGAGCCAGCCGACGAGCACGGCGATCGCCCGCGGATCATGACGCAGCCTGTGACCGGCACCCGACAGCATCCGCAGCTCGGCGCTGCCGTGTGACTGCGCCATCATCCGGGCGTCGGCATCGGGCACGCTGTCGTCCTCGGTGCCGTGCATGACGAGCATCGGCCGCGGCGCGAAGCGGCGCGCCGCCTCGACCGGGCGGAACCGGTAGAACGACCTGCTCCACTCGTCGACCGACGTGGGGAACCCTTGCGTTCGGATGGCACCGATCTCGCGTGCGTGCTCGAGGAAGCGGCGAGGGTGTGCGGCCCAGTCGTCGAAGTCGGCACGTGGACTGAGCAGTGCCGCGGCGGCGACGCGCGGATCGTCGGCGGCGACGCACATCGCGATCGAACCCCCCGTGTTCGTGCCGACGAGCACGAGCGCGGTCGGGTTCGTGCGCTCGTAGAGGACGTCGATGGCCGTGCGGAGGTCGTCGATCCACCCCTGTAGTGAGAAGTCGCCCGCGCTGTCACCGCAGCCGCGGAACGTGAACGTCATCGCTGCGTAGCCGAGCTGATGGGCGATCTGATCGACGAGCTGGGGGAACGTGCCAGCGGACTGTCGTGCGTCGAGCGGGCCGATCGGGAAGCCGTGACACAGGATCAGTCCCGGTGGGTGCTCGTCGGGCTCGCTGGGATCGACGAGGTGGCACGCCAGTCGGTTGTTCACCGACATGAACGAGGAGTTCATCGAGTTCATCGACGGCGGGCCAGATCAGCTGCGGGGTGCGCGCCGGATGCGGCGTCGCCCAGGCGTCGCCAGGGTGTAGCCGCGGTTGCGAGCCTCGACGATCGTGTCGGGCGCGAAGCTCGTCGCGACCTCGGCGGCGACGATCTCGTCGACGACCTCGGGCTGCGACCACTCGTCGAGGTCGTAGACGAGCTGCGTGCGCTTGTCGCCGAGGTAGCGGCTGTGCTCGAAGCGGGTCGGGCGCTCCATCGCCGATCACGGTAGCCGGACGGCCGGGCGCGACACAGCCGGGCGACGAGCGCCCGGCTGTGTCTGTGATCTGGAAGGACCGATGTTGCGTGTTGATGCCGGCGGGACGAGTTCCGGCCGCACACATCGGCGGAGGCTGGCGTGGTTTTCACCAGTCGGTCCAGATGAGCCGCACTAGCGGCCAACCACCTCCAGGGTCCCATTCATCTGTTCACTCATGTGGTGGACCACCTCCTCTCTCTGGTGCTGACAGTCAAGCACAACGTTCGCCGGTGTGCATCTCCTTTCTGAGCCGATCCCGGCGGCGGTCAGATCGTGTAGGCGCCGTGCTCGACCAGGCGGCGACCGAGTGCGCCGTCACCGTCGATCGTGAGGTGCTCCATCGCATCGGCGGCGTCGATTCGTCCTCCGCTGAGCCGCACGAACGTGCCGACGGTCATCGTCAACGTCACGGTGGCCGGCGCCGACAGCTCGTCGACGACGGCGGCGCGCGCGCCCACCTCGACGTGCACGTCGCGCCCGCCGGGTCCGGTGAGGACGTACGTCACCCTGCTGCCAGCGGGCGCACCGGCGAGCTTGCCGACGACGTAGCCGAGCGCGCTCGACATCTCGTCGAGGGTCTGCTCCACCGCAGGGCCGTCGTAGCCGCCCGGTCGGTCGACAGCGTCACGGATGTCCTGTTCGTGCAGCCAGCAGTCAAACACCCGGATCCGCATGAAGCGCCCATACGTGTCCTTGCCGGCCGGCGTGAACGACTCGGCGTTCCAGGCAGCATCGTCCATCGCCTCGAGCGCGACGAGACGTTCGGCGGTGAGCGTCTCGAAGCGCCGCAGCATCTCGGCCGGTGGCGTGCCGTCGAGGTGGCGGATCCACATCTCGTTGAAGGCTCCGATCGGATTGTGCACGTGCGCCAGCTCGTTGACGTCGGTCTCGCTCGGCGGCACGTCCATGCCCGAGAGCATCGACTCGGTGCCGATCACATGGGCAACGAGGTCGGACACGTCCCAACCCGGCAACGCGCTCTGGTTCGACCACTGTTCCTCGTCGAGCCCTGCGAGAAGTCCCCTCGTACTCGCCCACACGTCCCCGAGCGCCTCGACGACCGGTTCCTTCGGAATCTCAGTCCGTGCCATCACGGCGTCTCGTTCTGGATCGTTCGCCACGCTCTGGTCTCGAGGTACGACGCGAACTGCTCGGTGATGCGATCCAGGTCGGCAGGCTGCTTCGGGCGTTGCAGCTCGTAGAGCGTCGGGAATCGGCGCATCGCAGCGACGAGGCGATACAGCTCGACGGCCTCGTCACCGACCGGAGGATCGAGGATCACCGGGCCGAAGACGCACGCCTCGTCGTCGAAGAACAGCGTCGGCACACCCCAACCGCCGGCATCGAGGACGCGCTGGTGGTCGGCGCGCACGTCGTCGTGGGTCGTCGGATCCTCGAGCGCCTCGTCGAGGACACGTGGGTCGACGCCGATCTCGGCGAGGAGCGTCCTCGCCACATCGGGGTCGTGGACGGGTGTGCGTTCGGCATGGAGCGCGCGACCCGCACGCTCGTACCAGCGATCGACGAGCTCGTGGTCGTCGCGGTTCAGCCTGGCGGCTATGCGCAACAGCGACCAGCCGTACGACCACGGACGCTCCCACGGGTGCGGCTTGCCGTCCTCGCGGTTGACCTCCTCGAGGCTGAAGTACCGCCACGTGACGTCGACGCCGGCTCGGTCACGGACCTCGCGCATCCAGATCGAAGTCCGGTACGCCCACGGGCACATGACATCGAAGTGGAAGTCGACCGCCGCCGGAACGTCGTGCATCAACCGCCATCCTCACCCGTCGGCGTCGGCACCGTCGAGGCGCGCCGTCGGGCCGATCGCACCGATGGCATCGAAGTACGCGAGGTGGGCGTCGACGACGTTCACGACGTCGACGTCGTCGAGCACGGTGATGCCGTTCGAGTCCGCCTCACCGAGCAGGTGGGCGACGACGCTGTCGTCGGTCACGATCGTGGTCGCTGTGATGTCCTGGCGGCGATCGACGACGCGATCGGGTTGCAGGCCTTTGTCGTGCAGCCAGCGCAGGTGCAGCGCCAGCATCGTGGCAAGCTCGTCAGGGGTCAGGCGGGCTTGGCTGGCTGCGGGCAGCCGGTCGGCGACGAACCCGACGGCCTCGTCGATGTCGTACACGGTGCGCGGTGCGACCGAGTCGAGCCGGTGCGCCTCACGCCCAATCACCCCTGCGGCGATCGCGAACGTGAGCACTGCGGCCACCGCCACGAACACCCACGTCACCGGCTCCATCACCCCCGATCGTACGACCCCCCTCGTTCTGGAGGTCGCAGAACACGGGATAACGCGTTCTGCCACCTCCAGTTCGG
>JACDGA010000530.1 GCA_013815505.1 Acidimicrobiia bacterium | reverse complement strand
GTGTCGGTCTGGGCGGTGATGATGATGATCGGCACGATGCTCGTCGACCGCATCTCGCGGCAGACCTCGAACCCGGAGATGTCGGGCAGGCGCAGGTCGAGCAGCACGAGATCGACCTCGTTGGCGGCGAACACCTCGAGGCCGGATCGACCGTTGACGGCGTCGAGCACCTGGTAGCCCTCGTCCTCGAGCGCCATTCGCAGCGCGAGGCGGATCTGGTCGTCATCCTCGATGAAGAGCAACGTGTTCACGCCTGACCATTGTGCCGTCCCACATGACGAAACGATGACGAATTCTGTTACAGAAAGCGCGCAATTCCGCCAGACAGTCGTTACACGTCGTCACGATCATGACAACTGTTCACGCTGCCCCGGTGGGGTGCCTTCCTCCCCCTGGCATCTCACCGGCAGCGCGTGAGCCTGACACCTCTGCCTGACAGACTGGCACGGTGACACGGCCGGCGCTCGGGCTCAGGATGCGGGTCACGCTGTTCTTCGCCCTCGTCGCCCTCACCGCCGGCATCGCGCTCACCGCTGTGACGTACCAGTTCGCCCGCAACTTCCTGCTCGACGAGCGCACGACGTCGGCGCGCCAGCAGGCGAATGCCAATGCCAACCAGGTGCGCGACAAGCTGCGGATCGATCCCGGCACCGTCGACGTGTTCTTCCAGGACGTCAACACCGAGCCCGACGGCTTCGCCTTCCTCACCGATCCACTGGTCCCCACCGATCAAGGCTTCCAGCTCGACGACCTCCCCGTCGCCCTACGCGAAGCCGTCGGCAATGGCGAGTCCGGCTCGCAGCGGTTCACCGTCGACGGCGACCCATACCTCGCCATCGGCCTCCACCTGCCAGGACCCGACACGGGGTACATCGAGGCGTTCCCGCTCGCACCCACCGAGCGGACGCTGCGCGCCGTGCTCACGGTGCTCGTCGTCGGCACGTTCGTGACGACGATGCTGGCGACGTTCTTCGGCTGGTCGACGAGCAAACGCCTGCTGCGACCCATCACCCGCGTCGCGGACGCCGCCGGCGCAATCGCCAGCGGTGGGCTCGACACCCGCGTCGAGGCAGAGAAGGATCCCGACCTCGACCGTCTCGCCGGTTCGTTCAACGCCATGGTCGATGCCGTGCAGGCACGCATCGAACGCGAGGCGCGATTCGCCTCCGACGTGAGCCACGAGCTCCGCTCGCCGATCACCGCGCTGGCCGCTGCGATCGAGGTGCTCGACGCCCGCCGTGACGACTTCTCCGACCGCAGCCGTCAGGCGCTCGATGTCGTCGTCAGCCAGGTGCGACGGTTCGACGACATGGTGCTCGACCTGCTCGAGCTGTCACGCATGGACGCAGGGGCGACAGAGGTCAACACCGAGGAGATCGACATCGTGGATCTCAGCCGAAGGATCGCCGCCCGAAACGGCATGGCCGACGTGCCCGTCGACCTGGCGAAGCGCACCGACCCCATCATCGACACCGACAAGTTGCGCTACGAGCGCATCCTCTCCAACCTGCTCGCGAACGCCCAGAACCACGCAGGCGGGCCGACGCGGATCACGATCGCCAACGGCTCGGCACCAGAGATGATCCAGATCGCCGTCGACGACTGCGGCGACGGCGTCGAACTCGACGAGCGCATCCGCATCTTCGAGCGCTTCGCCCGTGGCAGCGCCGCCCGCCACCGCGTGGGCACAGGGCTCGGGCTGGCGCTCGTCTCCGAGCACGCCGCGGCACTCGGTGGACGGGCTTGGGTGACGGACGCACCCGACGGCGGCGCCCGCTTCGTGGTCGAGATCGGAACCGGACGATGAGCACGAGCCATCAGCACGCTCGCCGCACCTCCCGGCGGCACGGCCGGGGACTGCTCCTGATCGCGGCGGCAGCCGGTGCGGCCGCCATCGCCGGAATCGTCAGCGCCTGCGGTGTGCCGAGCGAGTCCGACTTCGTCCCGCTCGCCCCCGGTGACGGCCCGTTCATCGGTGTGGTGAGCACCACGACCACCACCACGAGACCG
>JACDGA010000129.1 GCA_013815505.1 Acidimicrobiia bacterium | reverse complement strand
CGGACCGCCGCACTGTCTCATCGCATCAAACTTCTCCGTGTCGGCCGTGCTGATGATGCACTTCGCCGAGCTCGCCGCACCCTGGTTCGAGACGGCGGAGATCATCGAGCTGCACCACGACGAGAAGGTCGACGCGCCGTCGGGCACGGCGTTGACGACAGCGAAACGCATGGCGGCGGCGTCGTCGACGTGGGCTGCCGATCCGACCCTGGACGAGGTGCTCGCCGGCGCGCGAGGCGGGCAGG
The DNA here is from genome assembly GCA_013815505.1 of Acidimicrobiia bacterium. GTDB lineage: Bacteria > Actinomycetota > Acidimicrobiia > Acidimicrobiales > Ilumatobacteraceae > JACDHN01. The sequence continues at coordinate 5,458 of JACDGA010000129.1, read as the reverse complement.
GTCCGGCGGGCATCCGCCTCCACTCCGTGCGGATGCGCGGGATGGTCGCTCACCAAGAGGTGATCCTGGGCGCGCTCGGCCAGTCGCTGACGATCCGCCAGGACAGCTACGACCGTGCGAGCTACATGCCCGGCGTCGTGCTCGCCTGCAAGCGCATCGGTGAGCACCCCGGCGTGACGATCGGCCTCGACGCACTGCTCGGCATCACGACGGGCTGATTTCAGCGGTCGAAACCGAGGCGGGCACGAAAGCGGCCGGCGCCCTCCACGCGCACGCCGGGCGGGAGACGGGCGGCGAGTCCCTTGTCCGACGTCACGACGTGCAGCGCCGGCTCGGCGGAGAAGACGTCCTCCACCATCTCGACGATGCGGTCATCGGCTGCGTCGCGGCCGGGACGCCGGGCGAAGCCGACGCTGAGGTTGCCGCCGGCGAGCTCGGACAGGCGCTGCTCGGGCCGGCCGTCGAACACGATCGTGACCACGTCGTCATGGCTTCGGCACCACTCGGCGATCACCTGCGTCAGGCGGGCCGCTGCGCCGACGGGATCGTTCCACCAGCCGTCGGCACCTGCGCCCATCACGTTGTTGCCGTCGACGATCCACTGCACGTCAGACCCGTCCCGTCGGCCGACCGATCACGCTGTGTCGCGCTCGGCTGCGGTGTTGCGGTACGCCCGTGGACTGGTGCCGTGGGCCCTCTTGAACGCCGTGCTGAACGTGAACGGGCTGCCGTAGCCGACCTGCTGCGCCACCGCCGTCACGGTCGAGTCGGCGGCGAGCATGAGATCAGCGGCCAACGCCATACGCCACGACGTGAGGTAGGTCATCGGTGGCTCGCCAACGGCGTCGCTGAATCGCCGCGCCAGATGGGCACGTGACACCCCGACCTTCGATGCAAGGGCGGCGACGGTCCAGGCCTGCGACGGGTCGTCCTCGATCAGGCGCAGCGCCGGGCCGGCGACGGGATCGGCGTGAGCACGGAACCAGCCCCACGGCCCATGGGCATCACGCCTGCCGTCCTCGTCGAGATCGCCGGCGTGGCGACCGAACGCCGCCCGCAGGGCGGAGACGAGGAGGAGATCGAGGAGTCGATCGAGCACCACGCCCTGTCCTGGCGCGTCGCGGATGACCTCGTCGCCGAGCAGCGACACGAGTGGACTGTCCCACTCGTCGTCGCGCAGCAGCGTCATCACCGGCAGCGCGTCGAGCAGCCGGCGGCCGATGTGGCTGTCGGTCACGTACGTTCCGACGAGCATCGACATCGTCCCGTCGCTACCGGGCGGGCAGTTGCCCCATGTGCGGACGCCACGCGCGAACCGCTCTGTGAGCGGCTCGCCATCAGGTGACAGACAGCGCTGCCCGGGCTCGATGACGATGCTGACGGGTGACGTCGGATCGTCGGCGACGGTGTAGTGATCGGGCCCGCGCATGATCGCCACGTCGCCGACACGAAAACGACACGGGTCGGTGCCATTGCTCGCGATCCACGCCTCGCCGCGAGTCATCGCCAGCACCGTCAGTGGCGCCTCGTCGCGTACGTACAGCGACCACGGTGGATCGAGCACGGCCTGGAGCACGAACGCCTGACGGGCGCGTGGACCGTCGAGGAAGGCAGCGACCGAATCCATCCCGCGATTGTAGACGGAGACGAATGTTCTTGTTCATCTCAGCTATGGAAGCGCTCACGCCAGTCTGGCTTGATGGACGCTATGAACGACAACCACGACACCGTCCTCCTCATCGGCGGCGGCGGCAAGACGGGCCGCCGCGTCGCAGCCCGGCTCACCGCTGCGGGCGTCCCCAACAGCTTGGCCTCGCGTTCGTCCGAGGTGACGTTCGACTGGAACGACTCGTCGACGTGGGACGCGGCGTTCGACGGCGTGACGAAGGCGTACGTGACGTACTACCCCGATCTCGCCATTCCGGGCGCAACCGACGCAATCGAGGCGCTCCGCCGGCTCGCCGTCGAGCGTGAGGTGGCGCACCTCGTGCTGTTGTCCGGGCGGGGCGAACCTGCGGCGCAGCGTTGCGAACAGATCTTGCTGACCAGCGGCGTGCCCACCACCGTCGTGCGGTGCAGCTGGTTCGCCCAGAACTTCAGCGAGGACTTCCTCACCGACTTCGTGCGCAAGGGCACCATCGCGCTCCCAGCGGGCGATGTCGCCGAACCGTTCGTGGACGCCGACGACATCGCCGACGTTGTCGTCGCGGCGCTGACGCAGCCGGGACACGCGGGCCGGGTGTACGAACTCACCGGTCCCCAGGCATTGACCTTCGCCGAGGTCGCCGCCGAGCTCAGCACGGTGACCGGACGCGGCATCGACTACGTCTCGGTGACGGTGGACGAGTTCGCCGCTGAAGCGATCGCCGGTGGCCTGCCCGCCGAAGAGGTCGAACCGCTGGCTGAGTTGTTCACGAGCATCCTCGACGGGCGCAACTCGGCGGTGCAGTACGGCGTGCAGGAGGCGCTCGGCCGTCCCGCGCGCTCATTCTCCGACTACGCCGCGACCGTCGCCGCCAGTGGTGCGTGGACCCTCGACGGCGGTGTCGCCGGCTCGTCGACCGAGGTGGCGTGATGGTCGACGGCACGCGCCACGTGCTCGGTGTTGTCGGTGCCGTTGGCACGGGCGCGATGGGCGGGTTCTTCCTCGCCTTCTCCACGATCGCGATGTCGGGCCTGCGCCGCATCGCACCGCCAGAGGGTCTGCGGGCCATGCAGGCGATCAATCAGTCGGCCAACAGCTCGCCGGTGCTGCTCGTGTCGCTGATGGGCACCGGTGTCGTCTGCGCCGCCGCCGTGGTGCCGTCCATCGGTCGGCTCGACGAGGCGGCGTCGGTGTACCAGCTCGTTGCTGCCGGGCTCTACCTCGTCGGCACGCTCGGGCTGACGATCGTGTTCCACGTCCCGCGCAACAACGACCTCGACCTGCTCGACGCCGCGTCGCCCGCGTCGATCGGAGCGTGGAGGGACTACGCACGGACGTGGACGGCAGGCAACCACGTGCGCGCGGTCAGCTCACTGCTGGCGACGATCGCGTTCGTCCTCTCGATACGAGCGGAGTGAGAGCAGCGGACGACGAGGCAAGCGCGTCGACGACGCAACTGCGCGCGTCGAGGGAAGCGCCAGCGACGAGACGCACAAGGCGCGAGGAGGAAGCGCAGCGGACGACGAGCCCGCTACAGGGAGGCGATCGCGGCGTCGTAGTTCGGCTCCTGGCCGATCTCGGGCACCAGCTCGGTGTACGCGACGTTGCCATTGGCGTCGACGACGACCACGGCCCGGGCGAGCAGTCCGGCCATGGGCCCGTCGGCGATCGTGACGCCGTAGTCCTCGCCGAACGAGCTGCGGAAGCTCGACGCTGTCGTGACGTTCTGGATGTCCTCGGCGCCACAGAACCGTCCGAGTGCGAACGGCAGGTCGGCTGAGACGCACAGCACCGTCGCGTCGTCGAGGCTCGCCGCCCGCTCGTTGAACGCCCGCACGCTCGCTGCGCACACGCCCGTGTCGACACTGGGGAAGATGTTGAGCACGACCCGCTGGCCCTCGAACTGCGCCGGCGTCACGTCGGAGAGGTCGCCACCGGCGAGCGTGAACGTTGGCGCATCGCTGCCGACGTCGGGGAGGTCGCCGGAGGTGTGGAACGGATTGCCGCGGAGCGTGATGTCAGCCATCTCTCGTTTGTACCAGCTTCCGTGCCTGCTTCATCGTCGTGATGCGCCGGAGCCGCGCCGCAGGTTGCGCCAGTTCGCGAGGACGACGATCGCGATCGAGCCGATCAGGAACCACCACTGGTACTTGGCGACGAAATCGAGCACGTCGTCGAGTTGATCCTCGAAGGCGTTCGCCAGCCACCAGACGAGCGCCAACCGCCCGGCGAGTCCGATGAGGAAGAGCACGACGAGGCGTCGCCACGGGGTGCGCTCGACGCCGCTGATGACGGCGACGATGTTGGAGCCGATGAAGAACGGGATCAGCACCCATTGCGCCTTGGCGAAGCCGTCCTCCATCTGGTCGACGTTCTGGCGCGACAGCCCCAGGAACCGGACGAAGAAGCGGTAGGCGTCCTGGCGGTACGCCCGTCCGACCATGTGGCACACGGTGAACGCCAACCCGAGGCGCAACGCCGAGATGACGACGAACGCAACGGGGGAGACGTCGGCACCGACGGCAAGTGCGAGGAACCGGTTGCGCGACGAGAGCGCAATGACGCGCTCGGGATCGTCGTTGATCCATTCGACCCATACGGCGTTGGCGATGTTGGTGCACACCACGAGGCCGCCGAAGGCGACGAGCGTGAGCACACCCCACCACGGGCGCTCGACCTCGGCGTCGATCTCGCCGTCGGCGTCAGCGTCGACCTCGTCGCTGAGGTGGGTCTCACCGGGTTCTGGCACGGCGCGTCACGCTACCCGTGCAGCGCTGGGGCGACGGCTCGGGGTGGCGGCTACCTTCGTCGCATGCAGGGATCGATGCAGGTCACGGCGCTGACCATCAACCACATCTTCGAGCGCGCCGAGCGCTTCTTCGGGCACAAGCACGTCACCACGGCGCAACCCTCGGGCCCCGAACGGATCACCTATCGCGACTGGGCCGAGCGCACGCACCGCCTCGGCGGCGTGCTCGACACGCTCGGACTGTCCGACGACGCCCGCGTGGCGACGTTCGCCTGGAACACGTCACGCCACCTCGAGCTGTACTTCGCCGCACCGTGCAGCGGCAGGGTGCTGCACACGCTCAACCTGCGCCTCTTCCCCGAACAGCTGACGTACATCGTGAACCACGCGGAGGACGAGGTCATCTTCGCCGACTCGTCGCTGCTCGGGCTGCTGCAGCCACTCCTGGCGTCGTTCGAGACGGTTCGCCACGTCGTCGTGATGCAGGACGGCCGCGGCGCGGTCGCCGACGATCCCGGCGTTCCCGACGGGATCGAGGTGCACGACTACGAAGAACTGCTGGCCGCTGCCGACCCCGTCGAGTTCGCCGTCGACGACGAGCAGCGGGCCGCGAGCATGTGCTACACGAGCGGCACGACGGGCAACCCGAAGGGCGTCGTCTACACCCATCGCAGCACGTTCCTGCACACGATGGCGGCGATGATGGCCGACTCGATCGGTGTCAACGAGCGTGACTGCGTCCTGCCGGTGGTCCCGATGTTCCACGCCAACGCGTGGGGACTCGCCCACGCCAGCGTCGCCGCCGGCGCCGACCTCGTGATGCCGGGACCCGACCTGTCGGGCAAGGCACTGGCCGACCTCATCGTCGACGAGCGCGTGACGATCGCAGCCGGCGTGCCCACGATCTGGATGCAGGTGCTGCCCGAGCTCGAAGGCCGCGACACGTCGTCGCTGCGCGCCATCCCATGCGGTGGTTCGGCCGTGCCGAAGGCGCTGTCGGAGGCATATCGGGAGTCGACCGGTCTGCCGATCCTGCAGGCGTGGGGGATGACCGAGACGTCGCC
>JACDGA010000016.1 GCA_013815505.1 Acidimicrobiia bacterium | reverse complement strand
CCACACCGATCTACTACGTCAACGACGCGCCCCACGTCGGGCACGCCTACACGACGGTGACTGCCGACGCGCTTGCGCGCTGGCACCGGCTCGCCGGCGACGAGACGTACTTCGTCACCGGCACCGACGAATACGGCCTCAAGGTCGCGCAGTCGGCGCAGGAAGCGGGCGTCACGCCTCAGCAGCAGGCAGACGCGAACGCGGCGAAGTTCCACGAGGCGTGGGACCTGCTCGACATCAGCGCCGACGACTTCATCCGCACCACCGAGCCGCGCCACCACGTCGCGACGCAGGCGCTGCTGTCGAGGATCCACGAGCGGGGCGACATCGAGCTCGACACGTACGAGGGCCCGTACTGCGTGTCGTGCGAGGCGTACTACCAAGAGAGCGAGCTCGTCGACGGCAACTGCCCGATCCACCACCGACCCGTGATGCTGCTTGCCGAGGAGAACTACTTCTTCCGCCTCAGCCGCTATCAGCAGCGGCTCATCGACTGGATCGAGGGCGACCCCGCCGTCATCCAGCCGGAGTCGAAGCGCAACGAGGTGCTCGGCTTCCTTCGTCAGGGTCTCGACGACGTTTCCATCACGCGCACGTCGCTCGACTGGGGTGTGCCCGTGCCGTGGGCGCCGGGTCACGTGTTCTACGTCTGGTACGACGCGCTGATCAACTACGCAACGGCCGTCGGCTACGGCGCCGACGACGAGCGGTTCGCGACCTGGTGGCCCGCCGTGCACCACCTCATCGGCAAGGAGATCATCCGCTTCCACTGCGTCTACTGGCCGGCAATGCTGATGGCTGCGGGCGAGGCGCCGCCGCATCGCGTCCACGTGCACGGGTGGCTGCTGCTCGGCGGCGAGAAGCTGTCGAAGACGGTGCACGGACCGGCGACGCTCACCGACATCGCGCCGGCTCGCCTCGTCGACGACTTCGGCGTCGACGGGTTCCGCTACCACTTCCTGCGCGACGCGCCGTTCGGGCCCGACGGCGACTTCAGCTACGAGCGGATGCTCGACCGCTACAACGCCGACCTCGCCAACAACGTCGGCAACCTGCTGTCGCGGGTGGTAACGGTCGTCGCGAAGTCGTGCAACGGCATCGGTCCTGCGCCGCGCCCCGACAGCCCGCTCGCCGCCGTCGCCGCAACCGTGGTCGCCGACGCCACGGCAGCGTGGGACCGCGTCGAGCCGTCGGTCGCACTCGACGCCACGTGGCGCCTCATCCGCGAGACGAACGCCTTTCTCGAGACGAACGAGCCGTGGAAGCTCGAGCCCGGCGACGCGCTCGACGCCGTCATGGGCGATGCCCTCGAGGTGCTGCGCCTCGTCGCCGTGCTCGCCTCACCGGCGATCCCCAACGCCGCCCAGGAGATCTGGCGCCGCATCGGCCTCGACGGCGCCATCACCGACGCCCGACTTCCCGAGGCCGCCACATGGGCCGGCTACCCCGGCGCCCTCCCGGTGGAAAAGGGCCCCCCGCTCTTCCCGCGCCTCAAGGCCTGACTGTGCACGGCGCACCCGGATACGACGATCAGGCCCGGCACGGCGGCGAGGGAAGCGCCAGCGACCTTGATCAGCCTGCGCAGCACGCGGCGCGAGAAGAAAGCGCAGCGGACGACGAGCCCGCAGGTCAGTGGATTGATTCGCACTGCCATCTCGACGGGGAGCGGATCCCCGGCGGCGCGACAGCGGCAATCGCTGCGGCGGTCGACGCCGGTGTCGACACGATGATCTGCGTCGGGTGCGACCGTGCGAGCTCGCTCGCCGGCATCAGGCTCGCAGAGGAGCACTCCGCAGTCCACGCCACGGTCGGCCTGCACCCGCACGAAGCGCGCCACGGCGTCGAGTCGGTGGCCGACCTGTTCGCGACGGCCGGGATCGTGGCCGTCGGAGAGTGCGGGCTCGACTTCCACTACGACCACTCCCCTCGCGACGCGCAGCGCACCGCGTTCGCCGAGCAGATCGCAGTCGCCCACGAGCGCTCGCTCCCGCTCGTCATCCACACCCGTGAGGCGTGGGACGAGACGTTCGAGATCCTCGACCGCGAGGGCGTGCCGACGCGCACGATCTTTCACTGCTTCACGGGCGGCGTCGACGAGATGTCGGAATGCGTCGAGCGGTCGGCGTACGTGTCGTTCTCGGGCATCGTGACGTTTCCGAGCGCCTCCGACGTGCAGGCGGCGGCACGCGAGTGCCCGCTCGAACGACTCCTTGTCGAGACCGACAGCCCGTTCCTCGCCCCCGCCCCCAACAGGGGCAAGCCCAACTCGCCGGCGTGGGTGCCGCTCGTCGGCGAGGCGATCGCGTCGCTGCGCGGCCTCACCGTCGACGAGGTTCGCACCACGTCGCGGGCGGCCACCCTGGCCGCGTTTGCGGGCCTCGTCACGTGACCCCGCCACCGGGCACGTCACGCCTGCCGTTATCCTGACGGACCACCCGAACGGAACATGCCGCTGAACAACGACCCCAGAGCCCGTCGGCGACTCACCTTCGCCTGTGCCGTCACCCTCGTCGCGCTCCCAGCGATGTGGTTGCTGAACCAGCGCGACGAGGGCGATGACGCGGTCCCGGCGGAGGAGTCGGTCGCGACGACGGCACTCGCCGGCGATCGACCGACGGAGGGCAGCGTGCCGGCGACGCTCGATCCGCTCAGCCTCGACGAGAGCATCTACCTCGAGGGCGACGGCACCGAGGAACCCGAGGTGCTGGTCAGCGCGGCGGTCCCACAGGCCCCCGACGGCGAGGTCTTCAGCGCCCGAGCGACGTTCAGCAGCAACTTCACCGGTGCCGGGCTGTGCGTCGGCGGTCCCGGAAAGATCGGCACGGCGATCACCGTCACCAATGTCAACAACAACCGGTCGACGGACTGCGAGCTCGTCGCCGGTAACGACATCATCGATCCGGACCCCGACACCGTGGTGCTCGACAGGGCGACGTACCTCGAGATCGCCAACGCCAGCGACGCGCCGGTCCCCGTCGAGATCCGTCCTTGACCCACTCCCCCGCCGAGATCTCGCGACTGCTCGCGACGATCGGGCGCCATCCCCGGCGCGACCTCGGTCAGAACTTCGTCGCCGATGCCGGCACGGTGCGCCGCGTCGCCGCCCTTGCGGCAGTCGGCGCCGGCGACCACGTCGTCGAGATCGGTGCCGGCCTCGGATCGCTCACGCTGGCGCTCGCCGAGACGGGCGCACGGGTGACGGCGGTCGAAGTCGATCACCACCTGACGCCCGTATTGCGTGACGTCGCCGCAGCGAGCGAGGGGGTCTCGATCGTGGAGGCCGACGCGATGTCGCTCGACTGGGCGGCGATCACCGATGGCGAACCGTGCGTGCTCGTCGCCAACCTGCCCTACAACGTCGCCACGCCACTCGTGTGCGACGTCCTCGACGATGTCGCAGAGGTGGAGCGGATGGTCGTGATGGTGCAGCGCGAGGTGGCCGAGCGCTTCGCGGCCGGACCCGGGTCACGTGCGTACGGCGCTGTCAGCGTGAAGATCGCCTACTGGGCGTCGGCGACGATCACCGGCGACGTCACGCGAGAGGTGTTCGTGCCCCGCCCCAACGTCGAATCGTCACTCGTGCGCATCGTTCGCCGCCCGCCTCCGTGCCCCGATGTCGACCGCGGCGTGCTGTTCTCACTGGTGCGCAGCGCCTTCGGGCAACGGCGCAAGATGCTGCGCCGGTCGCTGTCGGGCATCGTGCACGACGACGACCTCGCACTCGCCGGCATCCCTGGCAGCGATCGACCCGAGCAGGTCGCCGTGGACGCCTGGTGCCGGCTGGCCTCGATCGTCACCGCCCGTCGCGCTGGTGCCCGGCCATGACCGAGTACCTCACGGCACCGGCCAAGCTCACGTTGTCGTTGCGCATCGTCGGCGTCCGCAGCGACGACTATCACCTGATCGAGGCGGAGATGGTGTCGCTCGCCGTCGCCGACTCGTTGATCGTGGATCCCACCGCCTCGGGATTCACCATCGACGGCCCGTTCAAGGCCCACGTCCCCACCGGTCGCTCGAACCTCGTCGCCAAGGCGCTGCGACTGGTCGGTCGCACTGCCGGCGTCCACCTCACCAAGCACATCCCGGCGGGCGGCGGCCTCGGCGGTGGATCGGCCGACGCCGCGGCGATCCTGCGGTGGGCCGGATGCACCGATCCTGCGCTCGCCGTGACGCTGGGCGCCGATGTCCCGTTCTGCGTCGTCGGGGGCCGAGCGTGGGTGCGCGGTGTCGGCGACGTGATCGAGCCGATGACGCCGGAACCGCGCACGCTCACCCTGCTGATCCCGCCGCTGCACGTGTCGACCACGGCCGCCTACGACATGTGGGACCAGCTCGGCGGTTGCACGGCCGACGGCCACAACGACCTCGAACCGGCGGCGATCGCAGTCGAACCTCGCCTCGCCTACTGGCGCGACTGGGTCACGGATCTCACCGGGACGCGCCCGACGCTCGCCGGCAGCGGCGCCACCTGGTGGCTCGACGGGCACCACTCGGGACAGCTCGCCGAACTCGGCAACGACGGCGCAACGGTGATCGAGACCTCGACCTGACCGCGAGCGCCGAGTGTGACTACTTGCGGCGCTGGTGGCGCGTGCGGCGAAGGAGCTTCTTGTGCTTCTTCTTGCGCATGCGCTTGCGGCGCTTCTTGATCAGCGATCCCATGAGGCTCGCCACGCTACCGGCGTTCAGCGACGTTCCACGGGTGAGCCGCTACCGTGACGTCGACGCGTTTCCGGGGTCGTTCAATAGGTAGGACAACGGGTTTTGGTCCCGTGAATAGGGGTTCGATTCCTCTCCCCGGAGCTCATGAGCGACACCGATCACGGCACCGTCTTTGCCATCGTCCTCGCTGCTGGCCACGGCACGCGCATGCGATCGAACCGCCCGAAGCCGCTGCACCGGATGTGTGGTCGACCGATCGTGCTGCACGCGATCTGGGCGCTCTGCGACGTCCTGCCGGAACGCACCGTCGTCGTCGTCGGCAACAGCGCCGAGCGGGTGACCAAACGAGTGCAGGAGTCGTCGCCGGAGTGGGCGAACGTCGTGTTCGCCGAGCAGGCCGAGCAACGTGGCACCGGCGACGCCGCTCTGGCCGGGTTGACGGGGATCCCCGGCGACGACCTCGACGACGAGTCCACAGTCGTCGTGCTGCCAGGTGACGCGCCGCTGCTCCTGCCGTCCACGATCGTCGAGCTCGTCACCACGCACGTCCGAAGCCGCAATGCGGCGACGGTGCTGACGGCCGTCGTCGCCGACCCGACTGGTTACGGCCGGGTGATCCGCGGCCCCGACGCGTCCGTGCGAGCGATCGTCGAAGAGCGGGACACAGACGACGAGGAGCGCCAGGTGACCGAGATCAACACGAGCGTCTACGCCTTCCGGCGTGACCTGTTCAGTCCGGCCCTGCGGCGGATCTCGCCGCACAACGCACAGTCGGAGTACTACCTCACCGACGTCATCGCCGTGCTCAGCGGCATGGGCCACCGTGTCGGTGGCGTCGAGGCCGACGCCGCGGAGACCCGTGGCGTCAACGATCGCTGGCAGCTGGCGCTCGCCGAGCGCGAACTGCGGGCGAGGACGAACCGACGCTGGCTGCTCGAGGGCGTGACGATGCTCGACCCGCGCCAGACGTTCGTCGACGTCGACGTGCAACTCGGGCGCGACGTCACGCTCTACCCGGGCACGATCCTCGAGGGCACGACAACGATCGGCGACCATTGCACCATCGGACCCCAGACGCGCCTCACCGACTGCGCCGTCGGGGTGAGCTCCACGGTCGCAAACACCGTCGGACGAGAGGCCGAGATCGGGTCGGGGTGCACGGTCGGGCCGTTCGCGGCGCTCGAGCCGGGCACGCACGTGGCCGATGGCTCGGTGACCGGGGCGTTCTACACTGCGGGCATCGACACGGCAGCGAGCGGCGCGCCGGCGGACGGCAGTTGACGGAGGACCGATGATGGAGAAGGTCACCACCAAACGGCTCGCGCTGTACTCGGGGACGACGCACCCCGAGCTTGCGCGAGAGGTCGCCGCAAACCTCGACGTCGAGCTCGGCGATGCCAACATCGTGCAGTTCGCCAACGGCGAGTTCCGGCCACGCTTCACCGAGAGCGTGCGCGGCTGCGACGTGTTCATCATCCAGAGCCACTACGGCACCGATGCGCACTCGATCAACGACTCGATCATGGAGCAGCTGATCATGATCGACGCCGCCTACCGGGCGTCGGCGAAGCGCATCACGGCGGTCTGCCCGTTCTACGGCTACGCCCGCCAGGACCGCAAGGCGGAGGGACGCGAGCCCATTACGGCCCGCCTCATCGCCGACCTCTTCAAGGCGGCGGGGGCGAAGCGGATGATCTCGATCGATCTCCACTCCGGCCAGATCCAGGGGTTCTTCGAGGGACCGGTCGACCACCTCACCGCGATGCCCGTGCTCGAGGACTACCTCCGCCGCGAGTGCGACGCCCCCGTCATCGTCTCGCCAGACGCCGGTCGCATCAAGGTCGCGCAGCGCATGGCGCAGCACCTCGGGGACTGCGGCGCCGACCTCGCATTCATCTACAAGCGCCGGCCGAAGGGCACGACCAACATCGCCGAAGCGTCCGAGGTGCTCGGCGACGTCGCCGGGCGGCTGTGCGTGCTCACCGACGACATGATCGACACGGGCAGCACCATCGCCACCGCGTCAGAGCTGCTCATCGAACGCGGCGCGACGGAGGTGTGGGCCATGGCGACGCACGCCGTCCTGTCGGGGCCCGCCATCGACCGGCTGAAGAACGCTCCCATCGAGCGCGTCGTGCTCACCGACACGCTGCCATTGCCGTCCGAGAAGCAGCTGCAGAAGATCCAGGTGCTGTCGGTCGCCCCGCTCATCGCCGAAGCCCTCTCCGCCGTGTTCGACGACACGAGCGTCAGCAAGATCTTCGACGGCGAAAACCTCGTCTGACGCGAAAGTGCTCCAACTGGAGGGCGCAATTCGCGGGATAGCGCGTTCTGCGACCGCCAGAACAAGATTCGCGGTTGGGCGGTAGCGTGATCGGCCATGTCCGAGACCGTTCTCATCGCCAACACCGGACGCGAGACCGGCAGCGCATCGGCGCGCCGTCTGCGTGCCAATGACGAGATCCCGGCCGTCCTGTACGGCCACGGGATGACCCCGCTGCACATCTCGGTCGCCCGTCGTGACCTGCGTACCGCGCTGTCGGGTTCGGCGGGTCTCAACACCGTCCTTGACCTCACGGTCGACGGCACGGCGTACCCAGCGATCATCAAGGATCTCCAGCGTCACCCGGTGAAGCGCAACGTCAGCCACGTCGACTTCATCCAGATCAACCTCTCCGAAGAGATCACGGTCAACATCCCGATCCGCCTCGAGGGCGAGGCCACGGCCGTCGCCGCCGAGGGCGGCCTCGTCGACCCGGCGATGGACACGCTCGAGGTCGTCACGACCCCGCGCAACATCCCCGACGAGATCGTCATCGACGTCAGCCGGATGGACATGGACACGGTCATCCACCTCGCCGACATCGAGCTGCCTGACGGCGTCACGGCGACGGCAGATGACGATGTCGCACTCGTCACGGTGCTGTTCATCCGCGCCGAGGAGCTCGAGTCCGACGCCGAGCCCGACGAGGTCGAAGAGGGCGAAGAGGGCGAGGAAGGCGAAGGCGCCGAGGGCGAAGAGGGAGCCGACGGCGAGAGCGCCGACGCTGCCGAGGGCGACGGCGGCAAGGACGCATCCGACAGCGAGTGAGGCGCGCCACGCCGTTCGACTGGCTCATCGTCGGGCTCGGCAACCCGGGCAAGCAGTACGCAGGGACACGGCACAACGTCGGCGAAGCGGCCGTCGCGCTGATCGCCGCACGCCGCAACGAGCGGCTGACAGCGGGGCGAGATCAAGCACTCACGTGCGAGACCCGGATCGGCACCCATCGTGCGGTGCTCGCCTTTCCGATCACGTTCATGAACGAGTCGGGCAATGCCGTCGGCAAGCTCGCCCGGCGTTACGGCATCGACGAGCCCGAGCAACTCGTCGTGATCCACGACGAGCTCGATCTCCCGCCCGGTGCCGTGAAGGTGAAGGCGGGCGGTGGCCTCGCCGGCCACAACGGACTGCGCAGCATCACGGCGCACGTCCACACACAGGACTACCTGCGCGTGCGTATCGGTGTCGGCAAACCAGTGAGCAAGGAACGCGGCGCCGACCACGTCCTGTCACGCGTCTCGCGCCGCGACAGCACCCTGCTGGACGTTGCCGTCGAGCTCGCCGCCGACGCCGCCGAGACCATCGTCACGCACGGTGTCGACGCGGCGATGCGCCAGTTCAATGTGCGCGAGCCGGACCCCGACGCCTGACTCGCCCGGCCACCGACACCGCATGCGCCTCGCAACACTGACGTCTCTGATGCGCAGGGAGCCTGCGCTGATGCGCGCCCTCGCCGACCCCGAGGCACGCCTCGCGATCCCCGAGACCGCCCGTGCGATCTCGTTCGCCACGCTCGCCGAGCTGTCGTCGCAGTCGCCGCTCGTGATCGCCTGCCCGACGGGTGCGATGGCCGGACAGCTCGCCGACGACCTCGAGCAGTTCCTCGCGCCCGACGACGTCATGAATTTCCCCGCCTGGGAGACGCTCCCGTTCGAGCGGGTGACACCCAACGTCGAGACGATGGGTCAGCGGATGCACGTGCTGTGGCGCCTGTCGCAGCCCGAGCGGCGCCCGCGCGTCATCCTCGCCGGCGTAAGGGCGTTGCTGCAGCTGCTCGCCCCCGGCACGGAGTCGATCGAACCGATCACGGTGCGACGCGGCGGCATCGTCGATCCCGACCAGCTGGCCGAGCGATTGGTCGCGTTCGGGTACCGCCGTGAAGATCTCGTCGAGCACCGTGGGGAGTTCGCACGCCGGGGGGCGATCATCGACGTGTTCCCCTCGACGGCATCGTCGCCGCTGCGTCTCGACCTGTGGGGTGACGAGCTCGATCGTCTCACCCGATTCAGCGTCAATGATCAGCGCTCCGTCGAGGACGTCGACCTCGAACACATCTTCCCCGCCCGCGAGCTGATCGTGACCGATGCCGTGCGGGCGCGCGCCGAGGCACTCGTCGCCGAGGAACCGTGGGGACGCGAGCAGTGGGAGCGGATCACAGAGGGGGCATGGTTCGACGGCATGGAGAGCTGGGCGCCGTGGCTCGGTGCCGAGCTCCTTCTCACCGACGTCCTGCCATCCGAGGCGAAGATCGTGCTGATCGAGCCGAAGCGGATGCGTGACCGCGCCGTCGACCTGCTTGCCGAGGAGGACGACCTCGCCAGCGCGCTCGCGTCGACGTGGGCGCGCGACCCCGCGCGACCGTTCCCCCGCCTCCACGCCCATCCCGATCGGCTGCTCGCCGACTCGGGAGCGGTGTGGTCCGTGTCGTCGGTTCCGGAGTCGCCGACCACACCCGTCGTGGAGGCGACCGGTTGGGGACCGATCACAGCGGACGCCGACGGTCTCGCCGCCCGGCTCGTCCATCTGCTCGGCCGCGGGTACGCCGTCGTCGTGGCTGCGGACGGCGCCGGTTCGGCGAAGCGACTGGCCGACCTGCTCGCCGAGCACGGCGTCGATCTCCCCGTGCTCGACGACAACAGCGCCGCCGACCTCGCTGCGCCCGGTGCTCGCGTCGTCGTCGCCCCGCTGCACCGAGGGTGCTCGTTGCCCAACGCCGGCCTCGCCCTGTTGTGCGAGCCCGACCTCACAGGGCGCCGCCGCACCCACCGCCGGCCACGGCCGCGTCGCCGCGATGCGGCGGCGTTCTTCGAGGACCTCGCGACGGGCAACTACGTCGTCCACCACCAGCACGGCATCGGCCACTACGAGGGGATGGTGACGCGCACCATCGGTGGGGTCGAGCGCGACTACCTGCTCGTCAGCTACAAGGGCGGCGACAAGCTCTACATCCCGAGCGACCAGATCGACAGCCTGCGCCAGTACGTCGGTGGCGAAACGCCGACGGTGCACCGCCTCGGTGGCAGCGACTTCGCCAAGGCGAAGTCGAGGGCGCGGTCGGCCGTGCGCGAGATCGCCCAGGAGCTCGTGCTGCTGTACCAGCAGCGCGTCAACTCGCCGGGCCATCCGTTCCCCGAGGACACGCCGTGGCAGGCGGAGATGGAGAGTTCGTTCGAGTACGTCGAGACACCGGATCAGCGCACGTCGATCGAGATGACGAAGGCCGACATGCAGCGCCCCTACCCGATGGATCGCCTCATCTGCGGCGACGTCGGGTTCGGCAAGACGGAGGTCGCGATCCGGGCGGCGTTCAAGGCCATCCAGGACGGCAAGCAGGTTGCCCTGCTCTGCCCGACGACGCTGCTCGCCAGCCAGCACACGGCCACGTTCGGCGACCGCTTCGCCGGCTACCCGATCCGCGTCGAGATGCTCAGCCGCTTCCTTACCGACGCCCAGGCGCGCGACGTCATCGCCGGGCTCGCATCCGGCGAGGTCGACTGCGTCATCGGGACCCACCGTCTCCTCTCGGACAACGTGCGCTTCAAGGACCTCGGCCTGCTCGTCGTCGACGAGGAGCAGCGGTTCGGCGTGCAACACAAGGAGGCGATGAAGATGCTGCGTGTCAACGTCGACGTACTTACGCTGACGGCGACGCCGATCCCCCGCACGCTCGAGATGAGCCTCGTCGGCATCCGCGACTTCTCTCTGCTGCAGACGCCGCCGGCCGACCGCCAGCCAATCCTCACGTACGTCGGCGAGTACGACGAGCAGGTCGGCGTCGAGGCAATCCGGCGCGAGCTGTTGCGTGAGGGGCAGGTGTTCTGGGTGCACAACCGGGTGCGCTCGATCGAGCACGCTGCGGCCCGACTGCGCCAGCTCGTGCCCGAGGCCCGCATCGCCGTGGCCCACGGGCAGATGGACGAGGGGACGCTGGAACAGGTCGTCGTCGACTTCTGGGAGGGTCGGTTCGATGTTCTCGTGTGCACGACGATCATCGAGTCGGGCATCGACATGCCGACGGTCAACACGCTCGTCGTCGAACGATCCGACCTGCTCGGCCTCGGCCAGATGCACCAGCTGCGCGGTCGTGTCGGACGCAGCGGCCAGCGTGCGTACGCCTACCTGTTCCACCCGCGCGACATGGTGCTCTCCGAGGAGGCGTACGAGCGTCTGCGCACGATCGGCGAGTCGACCGAGCTGGGCAGCGGCTTTAAGATCGCGATGCGCGACCTCGAGATCCGCGGTGCCGGCAACCTGCTCGGAGAGTCGCAGTCCGGGCACATCGCCGCGATCGGGTACGACCTCTACACCCAGATGGTGACCGAGGCGGTCGCCGACATGAAGGGCGTCCCGCAGCGCGAGCCCGCCGAGCTCAAACTCGACGTCCCGACGGACGCCTACCTGCCCGTCGAGTACGTCGCCAAGGAGGAGCTGCGCCTCGCCGCATACCGCCGCCTCGCCGAGGTGACCACGGGGTCCGAGGTGGACGACATCCGCGCCGAGTGGGAGGACCGCTACGGCCCGCCACCCGAGCCGGCGGAGGCGTTGCTCACCATCGGGCAGCTGCGCGCCGAGTGCCACCGTCTCGGGATCATCGAGGTCAGCATCACCTCGCAAGGGGCGCGCCTGTCGCCGATCACGCTGCCCGTGAGCGCCATCGCCCGGCTGCGCCGCCTCGCCCCGCGAGCGCTCGTGAAAGAGGAACAGCGCCAGCTCGTCGTGCCCCTCGATGTGCGTCGCGACGTCGCCGAGCAGCTCGTTGCGCTGCTGTCGGCGCTGATCCCGGCTACGCCTCAGCCGGTAGGGTCGCCGGCGTGAGGCAGCGGCGAGGTCCCTCTGTGCGCGTGGTCACCGTCGTGGTCGTTGCCGCCGTCGCGGCGATGACGTCGGGGTGCCGCACGTTCACCGACAACGAGGTCGTGGCGCGCGTCGGCGACGACGAGCTGACGGCGTCGGCTTTCGACGACGCCGCTTCGGATGCCGCCCGCGAGGACGCCGGCGCCGCACGATCGGAGGTCGGCGAGTGGATCGTCTCGCGCGTCGTCTCCGAGGAACTTGCCGCCAACGACACCCCCATCGACGAGGCGGCTCGCGAGCAGGCACGGGCGGCGCTCACCGGCGAAGAGACCGATGCCCAGCGGGAGTTCCTCGTCGAGCGGCAGGCCGTCATCGGCACGTGGATCGAGAACCCAACCGCAGCCGAGATGGAGCCGTTCCGTGGGCGCTACGAGCAGGGCTCCCAGGCGAGCGGCGTCGCCTGTCTCTCCATCATCGCCGCCCCGTCGCAAGCGGACGCGGAGTCCGCGCTTGGCGAACTCGACGGCACGCCAGAAGGTTTCGCCGAGCTCGCCCGGGCCAGCTCGGCCGACGAGTCGGCCCAGAACGGCGGGAGCATCGGATGCCAGCCGCTGTCGCAGCTGTCATCGGCACCCGACCTCGCCGAGGCCGTGGTCACGACGGAGATCGGCAGCGTGGCAGGACCGCTGCAGCTCGGCGAGCAGTTCTACCTGATCTACATCCAGCCCTTCGAGGTCGCCCGCTCCGGACTCGGTGGCGTGTTCGCCGGCGAGCGCTTCAGCGCCCTCGCCGCCGACGCCGAGGTCTACGTCGACCCTCGCTACGGCCGCTTCGACCCCGAGGCAGTCGGCGTCGAGCCACTCGGCCCGCGCGACACGGGCCTCGTCGTCCCCACTGGCGAATGACGGGCGAGCACTACGTCCGCTTCCACGAGCTCGCACGCACGCTGCGCGAGCGCTGCCCGTGGGACCGCGAGCAGGATCACCGGTCGCTGCGGCGCTACCTGATCGAGGAGACCCACGAGGTCGTCGACGCGATCGACGCCCTCGTTCCCGGTGACCCAGCCACCGATGCCGCGCTGATCGAGGAGCTCGGCGACCTGCTGTACCAGGTGGAGCTGCACGCCACGATCGCCGAGCAGGAGGGCCGCTTCGACATGGCCGACGTGACGTCCGTCGTGCACGACAAGCTCGTCGCCCGCCATCCGCACGTATTCGGCGATGTCGACGCGAGTGATGTCGAGACGGTGCTCGCCAACTGGGAGACCAACAAGCGCGCCGAGAAGCAGCGCTCGTCGGTGTTCGACGGGGTGCCGGCCGGCCTGCCGGCGCTGGCCTACGCCGACAAGGTGCAGCGCCGCGCGTCAACGGTTGGTTTCGACTGGCAGGACGCGTCCGGAGCGATCCCGAAGGTCACCGAGGAGCTCGCCGAACTCGTGCAGGCGACCGAGTCAGAGCCCGACGATCCCGACAGCGTCGAGGACGAGCTCGGCGACCTGTTGTTCGCCGTCGTCAACGTCGCCCGCCACCTCGGTCTCGACTCGGAGGTCGCGCTGCGGCGCGCCGCACGCAAGTTCCAGGACCGCTTCACGGCCGTCGAGCGGATGGCCACCGCCGACGGACTCACGCTCGGCGACGGGCTCGACGCCGAGGCGCTCGACGCTTTCTGGGAGCGAGCGAAGGCCAACCCCTCGTGAACCTCGCTGACGCACAAGCGCTGTTCTCGCCCGACCCGGGATGGCTCAACACGGCGAGCTACGGGATCCCGCCGCAGCCGGCGTGGGACGAGTTGCAGCACGCCCTCGGCGACTGGCGGCGCGGAGTCGGGTCGTGGGAATCGTGGGGGTCCGCCGCTGAGCGCGGCAGGCAGGCGTTCGCCGGACTGATCGGTGCCGATCCCGACGACGTCGGCATCGGTTCGCACGTGTCGCAGCTCGTCGGACTTGTCGCCGGATCGCTCCCGCCAGGGACCTGCGTCCTCGCACCGGAGATCGAGTTCTCGTCCAACCTCTACCCGTACCTCGTCCACGAAGAGCACGGCGTCACCGTCGAGACCGTCCCGCTGGCCGATCTCGTCGGGCGGATCGACTCCGACGTCGACGTCGTCGCGCTCAGCGTCGTGCAGTCGGCGACGGGTGAGGTGAGCGATCTCGCCGAGGTCGGTGCGGCGACCCGGCAAGCTGGCGCACTCCTCGCCGTCGACGCCACGCAGGCTGTCGGGTGGCTGCCGGTCGACGTCGCCGACGTCGACGTGCTCATCGGCACGGCCTACAAGTGGCTCTGCTCGCCGCGCGGCACGGCGTTCATCTACGTCGCACCCGAGCTGCAGGACCGCATCACGCCGCTCGGCGCGAGCTGGTACGCCGGCAAGGACGTTCACTCGTCGTACTACGGACGCGAGATGCACCTCGCCGCCGGGGCACGGCGCTTCGACCTCTCCCCCGCGTGGCAGGCGTGGCTCGGGACGGCGCCGGCGATCGAGCTGATCGCCGACGT
>JACDGA010000529.1 GCA_013815505.1 Acidimicrobiia bacterium | reverse complement strand
GATCAGCGGCAACGACGTCCTGCTCCCCCGGATCGACAACGAACGGATGCAGGAGGTGCTGTCGCTGTTCCGTGGCGAGCTCTCCCTGCAGCAGCTTCCCGCCGACCCGACGCCGACGACGACGTCGCCCAGCGCAGCGACGTCCACGACCGTGTCGAACGCCACGACGACTACGACTACGACGACTACTACGCCTACGACGACGACCGTGCCGGGCACGCCTGTCGTCACGGCATCGGGGTGGGCGCCGACACCGCCGACGCCACCGGGCACGACGCCGACGTCCATCGACCCGTCGACGCCGCAGGACATCGAGTTCGGCATCGTGCCGCCGGCCGACGTCAGCTGCGACTGACGGCGCAGCGCCTCACCCGAACGCCTCAACCGAACGCCTCAACCGAGCAGGTCACTCAACGCCGCAGGGAGCGCGCTCGGACCGTTCACCGAGGCGATGCGAGCGCCGGCCTCGTTCGCCAATCGGATCGCATCGGCGTCGTCACCCGACGGTGCCACGATGAGCAGCTCGTCGAGTGCCGCCGCGCACGACACGACGTCGCCCGGCGTGTTCGCTCTGCAGTCAGAGACGAGCAGCGTGACGGCCCGCGCCGCTCGCGCGCCACCCAGCTGTGCCGCTGCCTCCTGCAGCGCCGTGGCGAGGTCGGTCGTGCCCTTGCCACGTAACGCGAGCACGTCGTCGACGACACGCTCCACGCCCACGCCCTCGTGCAGGCCCTTGATGACAGTCACGTTCGACGAGAAGCTCAGCACCGCATGGTCCGCCGGCGCCCGTAGCGCGACCGCGGCGGCGGCGAGCGCGGCGGTGGCGAGCGAGCGGCCGCGCATCGAACCGCTCGAGTCGATCAGCAGGCACAGCGCTGTCGTCGGCCGGCTCCATGCTCGCAACCGCAGCGCCTCGACGTCGAGCCCCTGTCCAGCCGCCCGTCCGCTCAGCGCCTCCATGCTGGCGTCGATGTCCACGTCGCCACCGTCGGGCCGGAAACGCTGCGTTTCCATCAGCCCGACACCGCGACGACGCACGTGACCCCGGCGAGCGATGTCGACGACGAGGCGCGCCGAGAGTCGGCGCGCCAGCTCGCGCAGGCGCGGATCCGTGGCACGAGCGGCGTCGGCGAGCATCGACAACGCACGATCGGGATCGTCCCCGAACATCTCCTCGACGGCTCGCTCGTCGAGCTCGCCGACCTTCGGCGACAGCCGTTCGAAGCCCTCCTGCGCATCGAGGTGCCGGCGGGCGATCGTGAGCCGGCGGTTGCGATCGAGCGACTCGGCGGCCTCGAGCCCCCTCAGGACCCTCGGTCGGCCCCCGCCGGGGCGCGGGCTTTTCCCGCGTTCGACCCGGCCCGCTCGTCGTCCCGGCCACCGTCGCCGGGCTCGTCGTCGCTGCGACCGAAGACGGACCACCAGAGCTCGGCGACGATCTCCTCCACCGGTGTCGTGACACCTTCGAGCACGCGCACCCGTCCCGTCAGCGCGATGAGCGCGGCGTCGAGCCCGAGCGCGGGGTCGGTCGGCGCAGTCCCTCGCAGCTCGGCGAGTGACGGCACCACCGCCGCGATGTCGAGTGCGCCGCGCACCGACGAGCCGAACCGCAAGCTCGGGTGCGACCTCGTCGCCCGCACGACCTCGATCACCTTGGTGAGCCACGCGTCGTCGCGACGTCGCAGCTCGTTTCCGTGCAGGTCGTTTCCGTGCAGGTCACTGCCCGGCACGGCCCGCTGCACGATGTCGTGCTCCTCGTCGGCGCGCTGGTAGTCGACGGCGAGCCGGCAGACGCGGTCGTAGATCGCCGACGAGATCCTCGCCGTCCCCACGGCGTCGAACGGGTTCATCGCAGCGACGAGCCGGAAGCCGTCGGCCGCTGCGATCCGGTCGAGGCGCGGCACGTGGAGCTCGCGCTCGCTCATTACCGTGATGAGCACGTTCAGCGTTTCCTCGGGGACGCGGTTGATCTCCTCGACGTAGAGCAGCGCGCCCTCGCGCAACGCCGTCGTCAGC
>JACDGA010000528.1 GCA_013815505.1 Acidimicrobiia bacterium | reverse complement strand
CGGACTCGTGATCGCGCCGATGTTCCTCAACGGTGACGACGACGACCCCAGCAGTGGCGACACCATCGCGCCCGAGGTCTCGGTGAGCGGCGACGTCGCAACTGCCGAGGACACGGCCGTCCGGCTCGTCGACGCCGCCAACTCCGACGACTGCGACACCGTGCGATCGCTCGCCACCGAGCGCGTGGCCAACGAGTTGACGGGCGAGATGAACTGCAACAACCCCGGCTCGTCACAGGTCGAGATTGTCGACAGCTCGGTGACCGACGACGATCCTGTCGTTGTCTCGGTGCTGCTCGGCCGCGGCGACGGTCGTCTCACCATCGAGGTGGAGATGACGCAGGAGAACGACGGCACCTGGGTGGCGAACAACTTCGACGCCATCGAGTGATTCACCGGCGCCGTGTCGCCGCGGCGCAGCGCAGCGACGTGCACTAGACAGGAGACGTGCCCGACGCCGCCGTGCCGATCGAGCGGCCATCGCTCGGTGCCATGCCCGTCTCCGCCCGCAGCGTGGGGCCGTTCGGCGTGGTTGTGTTCCTCGCATCGGACGTGATGCTGTTCGCGCCGTTCTTCGCCGCTTACTTCGTCCTGCGTGCCAGCAACGACCCGTGGCCACCGGCCGGTGTGGAGCTCGAGACGGCGAGGGCGGCGATCGCCACTGTCGTCCTCGTGGCGTCGTCGTTCACGCTGCTCGCAGCCGACCGGGCGGCCGAACACGAACGCGGCGCGGCAGCACAGCGGCGCTGGCTGCTCGTCACCGTGGCGCTCGGCGCGGCGTTCCTCGCCAACCAGATCGTCGAGTACGCGACGCTCGACTTCGGCGCCGATTCGCACCCGTACGGCTCGGCCTACTGGATGCTCACCGGCTTGCACAGCGCACACGTCGCCAGTGGGCTCGTAGCGATGATGCTGCTGTTCGTGCGGTCGGCGAGGGGCGCGCCCCGATCGACGACGAGCTCGTGGACCGTCGGCGTCTCGTTGTTCTGGCATCTCGTCGACGCCATCTGGGTCGCCGTGTTCCTCACGATCTGGGTCGTCAGATGAGGTCGGCGCCGTGAAGCTGCTGCTTGCGCTCCCCTTCGGCAGTGCCGCGGTCGCCGGGCTGATGTCGTTCACCGCGCCGACGCCGGCGGCGCAGCCCGATCAACCGGCCGACGCGCTCGGTCGTGAGCTGTTCACCACGCAGTGCGCCTCGTGCCACGGCAGCGACGGCGAGGGTGTTGAGGACCGTGGGCCGACGCTCGTCGGCGAGGGCGAGGCGGCGGTCGACTTCGTGCTGCGCACGGGCCGGATGCCGATGGCCGACCCCGAGATGCAGGCCACGCGCGGCCCGGTTCGGTACTCGGAGGAGGAGATCGAGGCGCTTGTGGCGTACGCCGGTGCATTCGGCGACGGCCCACAGATCCCCGACGTCGACGCCGACGAGGGCGATCTCGCTGCCGGGGGCGAGCTGTACCGCCTCAACTGCGCGGCGTGCCACGTGGCGTCGGGATCGGGGGCCGCGATCGGTGGCGGGCGTGAGGCGCCGTCACTGGCGGCGTCGTCGGCGACGGAGATCGGCGAGTCCATCGTCGTCGGTCCCGGTGCGATGCCGGCGTTCGACTCGTTCACCGAATCCGACATCAACGGCGTCGCCGCCTACGTGCGTGATCTGCAGCGGGCGGGCACGACGGCGATCGACGGCTTCGGCGGAGCGGGCCCGGTCGCCGAGGGTCTCGCGGCGTGGCTGCTAGGGCTCATCCCGCTGATCGCCATCACGCGCTGGATCGGTTCGCCGCACGAGGGACGAGACGCACCGATCGAGGTCGAAGAGGACACGCCGTGAGCGGGGGACCGGAGAACGTTCGCGCCGCCCGGGCGGCGACGATCGCGTTCGCCGCCGCCACGGTGGGAGGGATCGCAGCCGCTGTCGGGTACGCCACGGACAACACGGGCGACCTCCTCGGGCTCGGTCTCGCCGTCGCGCTCACCGGCATCGGCTTCGGCTTCGTCGCCTGGGCGAAGTACCTCGAC
>JACDGA010000527.1 GCA_013815505.1 Acidimicrobiia bacterium | reverse complement strand
GTGGCAAAGTCCATCCGCCGCAGCGCCGATGCGGAGTACGCGCGGAATCCGGCCGTGGCGTCGTTGATCGCGAGACCGAGCATGCCGGCCGCGTAGCGGTTGGCCCAGCGTGACAGCCGGAGGCGGCCGGCGGGCCAGTTGACCGTGCGGCCGCCGGGGACATAGCGCGAGCCGATGGCGAGGTCGACGCCTTGTGCCACGATCGCGACGAGCGCAGCGACATCGGCTGGCTCGTGGGAGAGGTCGGCGTCCATCTGCACCACGACATCGGCGCCGCCGTCGAGCGCAGCAGCGAACCCTGCGCGATAGGCCGAGCCGATGCCCGCCTTCGCCGTGCGGTGGATGACGCGGAGGTGGTCGTCGCTGCGGGCGAGCTCGTCGGCGAGCTGGCCGGTGCCGTCAGGGCTGGCGTCGTCGACGACGACGATCTGAGCGGTGACGTTCGCGCGTCGCAACCCGTCGACGAGGCGTCCGAGGTTGTCGGCCTCGTTGTACGTCGGGACGACGACGGCGACTCGCACCGGGTGGACCCTAGCGGTGCCGGTATCGTGGCGTCGTGCCTGGTCAGGACGCCCCGCTGTCGGCGATCCCGACCCCGCTCGCAAGGTCGCTGGCGTTCGGAGCGGTGCTCGTCGGAGGGCTCTGCGGCGGCCTCATCGGGTACGGGCTCGTGTCGGTGCAGTGCAGCGGCAACTGTGGTCTCCCGCTCGGACTCGGGATCCTCGCCGGTGCCGTGGTCTGCGCGATCGGGATGAGCATCGTCGCCGTGCTCGTGCTGCGGGCCGTCGGCGAGTGGCGCGAGATCGACGACCGCACGCCGTGACCCTCGTTGCGTCCGATCCGCACGCACTCCGCCGACTCGCCATGCGCCTCGCCGTCGGTGGCGGCGAGATCGCCGCCGCCGGCGCGGCCGCCATCGGCGTGGTGGACGACAAGTCGAGCGCGACCGACCTCGTGACGCAACACGATCGAGCGACGGAGCAATGGCTCGTCGACGAGCTGCGCGCCGCCCGGCCCGACGACGCCGTGATCGGCGAGGAGGGCACGGCGATCAGCGGCACGTCGGGCTACGAGTGGTATCTCGACCCGATCGACGGCACCACCAACTACGTGCACGGGCACACCATGTGGGCGACGTCGGTGGCGGTCGGGCTGGCCGGCGACATTGTCGCCGGCGCCGTCGCCGCACCCGCGCTCGGCGAGGTGTTCGCCGCCGCGCGGGGCGCCGGCGCGACGTGCAACGATCTCACGATCTCCGCTGCCGCCGACGTGACGCTCGATCGCGCCCTGATCGCGACGGGATTCTCCTATGACGTCGAGCGCAGGCGGATGCAAGCCCGACGCGTGGCACAACTCATCGATCGTGTCGCCGACATCCGTCGTGGCGGCTCCGCCGCGCTCGACCTGTGCTTCGTCGCCGCCGGGCGTGTCGACGGCTACTACGAGGAGTTCCTCAACGTGTGGGATCTCGCCGCAGGCGAGCTGATCGCCCGGGAGGCGGGCTGCCTGAGCGCGCCGATCGGCGGGACGGCCGATCCGAGCGGCATCGTGGTGGCCGCTCCTGGCGTGTTCGGCGCGCTCCACGACGTGGTGGCAACCACACGATGAGCCCAGGATCGGGCATCATGTCACCTGTGGGAACACGAATCTTGGCGGTCGAAGACGACGAGCGGATCCGCGCCGCCCTGCGCATGGCCCTCGAAGACGAGGGCTGGAGCGTCGTCGAGGCGGAGAGTGGCGAGGACGCGGTCGAGCTGTTCGACGCCTCGCTTCCCGACGTCGTCCTCATCGACATCATGCTGCCCGGCATCGACGGCTTCGAGCTGTGCCGGACGCTGCGTCGATCGAGCGACGTGCCGATCATCATGGTCACGGCGCGCAACGACACCCACGATGTCGTCGCGGGCCTCGAGGCCGGCGCCGACGACTACCTCACGAAGCCGTTCGCCCCGAAGGAGCTGTCGGCGCGCATCCGGGCCATGCTGCGCCGGATCCGGCCGTCGGCGCAGTCCCACCAGCG
>JACDGA010000526.1 GCA_013815505.1 Acidimicrobiia bacterium | reverse complement strand
CGCGTCGTTCCAGCGCCGGATGAGTCAGTTCCTCAACACGCAGGAACGGCTCGCCGGTGAGCCGCTGGAGGAGTACATCCGGCCACAGGGCGGCGGCTTCTTCTTCGCCCTTCCCGGTGTGACCGACCCAACCGGCTGGCTGGGCCAGGGACTCTTCGCCTGATGTCGCTGCGCCGAACGGCCGCTGTCGTCGGCGTCGTCGTGGCTGGCGCCGTCGCCATCGGCGCACCGATGCGCGCCACGGAGGGTGCACGGACGACGGCCGACGAGCCGCACTACCTGCTGACGGCGATCTCGCTGTGGGAGGACCGCGATCTCGACGTCGGCGACGAACGACGGGAGGGTCGCTACCTCGAGTTCCACGAGGTCCTGCTCCCCATCCAGGCCGAGGTGAGGACGGACGGCTCGCAGCTGGCGCCCCACGATCCGCTGCTCCCTGCCGTGCTCGCCCCCGCAACGGGACTCGGCGGCTGGCTCGGGGCGAAGCTGATGCTCGCAGCCATCGCCGGCTGCCTCGCGGCGCTCACGGTCGCGGTCGCCGTGCGCCGCTTCGGGGTCGGCCAACGCCTCGCCGCCGTCGTGGCGGTGCTCGCCGGCGCCAGCCCCCCGCTTGCGATCTACGGCACGCAGGTCTACCCCGAGCTGCCAGCGGCACTCCTCGCACTCGCCGGGTTCTGGTGGGCAACCACACCGGGCGCGATGCGCGCCCGCCACGTCGCCGGCGCGGCTGCAGCCGTCGTCGCACTGCCGTGGCTCTCGGTCAAGTACGCCCCCGTCGCCGCCGTGCTCGCCGTCGGCCTCGTCTGGCGATTGGGACATGCCCGGCAGGTGCGACATCTCGTGTCGTTACTCGCTGCGTTCGCCGTCGCCGGGGCGACGTTCGCCGCACTGCACCACTGGTGGTACGGCGGGTGGACGGCGTACGCCTCCGGCTCGCACTTCCGCACCGGCGAGCTCAGCGTCGTCGGCAACCCGAACCACCTCGGGCGATCGCGACGACTCGTCGGGCTGCTCGTCGACCGCAACTTCGGACTCGTGCCGTGGCAGCCAGCAGCACTCGCCGTCGTGCCGGCGATCGCCGTGCTGGCGCGCCGGCGCCCGCCCGGCTCGTGGCTGCTCGCCGGCATGGTCGCCGCGGCGTGGCTCAACGCCACGTTCGTCGCGCTCACGATGCACGGCTGGTGGTGGCCCGGACGCCAGATCGTCGTCATCGTGCCACTGCTGGCCATCGCCGTCGCGTGGTGGGTGCAGCGGCTCGGCACGTGGGGGCGACGTGGAGTGGCGGGCGCCGGCGCGCTCGGTGTGATCGCGTACGGCGGTCTGCTCGTCGGCGTGCTCTCCCGCCGCCACACGCTGATCGTCGACTTCGATCGCACGGTGAACCCACTCGTGCGCTTCGTCGGGCGTGTGCTGCCCGACGGCACGGCATCGCTGACCGGCACGACGGCGTGGCTGACGGCGGTGTGGGTGGCCGTCTTCGCTGTCGTCGCGGTGGTCGCCGCGTCAGGCGATGAGCGGTTCGGGCGTCGCTCGCGACGTCACGCCGACACCGACGTGCTCGGCAACGATGCGCCGGAGATCGGTGGCGGGGATGTCGCCGACGATCGAACGGAGGCGGTGGGTGTCGGCGAGCGTCTCGTCGGGCTCGGGGACCGGCACGGGGCGGCACCGCACGACCGCCTCACCGATGACGTCGCCGATCGCGTCGACGAGGTCAGCCAGCGGTCGTGAACGTCCGCTGCCGATGTTGACGACCGTCGGCGGATGATCGAGCAGCGCGATCAGCGTCGACACGGTGAACCGGACATCGGTGAAGTCCCTGCGTCGCTGCAGCGATCCGAAGACGTCGAGCGGCCGACCCGCTGCGGCGGCTGCGATCCATCGGGCGAGCGCCATGTCGTCACGCTGACCCGGGCCGACCACCGTGAACGGCCGCACGATCGTGACGTGGCCACCCTCGGCACGCCGGCGGTGGCAGCAGTTCTCGGCACGCACCTTCGACAGCGCGTAGCCACCGCCC
>JACDGA010000525.1 GCA_013815505.1 Acidimicrobiia bacterium | reverse complement strand
ATCGACTACTTCCCCGGCGAGGCGCAAGCGGCCGTGGCGCAGATCGCACCCAACTGGAACTACACCCACATCAGCAACGACGTCATCCCGGCGCTGCTCGAGCGCGGGGTGAGCCAGGACCAGGTCGACCAGATGATGGTCGGCAACCCACGCCGGTACTTCGAGCGGGCCACATGACGGGCGACTCGCCGCCGCCCGGCGACGACGAGCTGCTGGTCGGTCGCAACGGCTGCGCAGCGACGCTGTGGCTGAACCGACCCACGAAGCGCAACGCCGTGACGTACGAGATGTGGCAGGGGATCACCGCCACCTGTGCCGAGCTGGCCGCCGATGGTGACGTCCGCGTGCTCGTCGTGCGCGGCGTGGGTGAGCACTTCTGTGCCGGCGCCGACGTCAGCGGACTCGTGAGCGTCGATCCTGAGGCCTACGCGACGGCCAACGAGGCGGCGTCGACGGCGCTCGCCCGGTTCCCGAAACCGACGATCGCCGCCATCTCGGGCTCGTGCGTCGGTGGCGGGGCGCAGCTCGCGCTCGCCTGCGATGTGCGCGTGGCCGACGACACGTCGCGCTTCGGCATCACGCCGGCGCGCCTCGGGATCGTCTATCCGGGGTTCGCGCTCGACCGGGCGGTGCGGCTGCTCGGGCCCACCGTCGTGAAGCAGTTGATCTACACGGCGGAGCTGGTCGGCGCCCACACGGCGCGACACATGGGCCTCGTCGGGGAGGTGCAGCTTCGCGACCGGCTGAACACTCGCGTCGATGAGCTCGTGGACGCGATCTGCAGCCGCTCGGCGCTCACGCAGCACGCCGCGAAGGAGATGGTGGAGTCGATCGTGTCCGGCGGCGAGCTCGATCAGGCGTTGACGGCGCGCTGGACTCAGCTGGCGGCGACGAGCGGCGAGCGCGACGAGGGCTTGTCGGCCTTCATCGAGCGACGCGAGCCGGCGTTCGGTTGGCGACCGTGACCTGGACGCCCGACACGGAGCTGCGTCGCACGTTCGATCGCGACGGCGAGGCGATCGCCTGGGAACGGTGGGGCGACGGCGACGGGCGCCCGCTCGTGCTGTGCCACGGCTACACGGGGTCGGCTCACGACTTCGCGCTCAACATCGACGCCCTCCGTGCCCGCCGACCGGTGCTTGCGCTCGACCTGCGCGGGCACGGTCGCTCGCACCATGCCGCCGACGAGTCGCGGTACTCGCTCGAACAGCTCGCCGACGATCTCGTCGCGTTCCTCGGGGCGAACGGCGGCGGTGGCGTCGACCTGCTCGGCCATTCGATGGGAGGGTGGGTGTCGCTGGCGGCGACGATCAAGCGACCCGACCTCGTTCGGTCGCTGATCCTGATGGACACGTCGGCGTGGCAGTTCGGCGACACCGACGAGGAGCTGCGCGTGGTGTACGCCGCCTTCCTCCACGGGTTCGATCCCTCAGGCGGGCTGCCCGACCTCAGCGGTCTCGAGTCGCCCGAGCAGGCGCTGGTGGACGCCGCGACACCGCCGCAGTGGCGGATGCGCAAGGACGAGTTGGCGATCGACCCCTATGCGCTGAAGGCGCTCGGGCGCCAGCTGCTGGGTCACGGGCTGCCCTCACTGCGGTCGCGCCTCGCCGACGTGCGCTGCCCGGTCACGGTGATCGTCGGCGAGCACGATCACCCGTATGTCGACCAGGCGGACGACCTCGCCCGGGAGGTCGCAGACGGGACGGCGACCGTGATCGAGGGCGCCCACCACTCGCCACAGCTCACACACCGCGATGCCTGGCACGCTGCGGTGGAGGCGCACCTCACCCGCGCTGCTCAACCGGGGTGATCGCGGCGCCGTCCGGGCGCCACCTCGATGTCGCACAACCTTCACCGAGGAAGTCGGCGCGCATGCGTGAAGCGGGTGCCAGAATGCACCGTCGCCGGAAGTGGGAAACGCCGGCATTTCGCCCAGGGGAGACTCCCGCAGAGGTGGCCGTCAGGTCGGGCAAGGTGACGCTGACGGTCGATGTCAGCGCCGAGGGTTACGAGCCGGGCGGGG
>JACDGA010000128.1 GCA_013815505.1 Acidimicrobiia bacterium | reverse complement strand
ACATCGCCGCATGGCAATGGGGGGCGCTCCTCGCCTTCATCGTTGCGCTGCTGGTCGTCGACCTCCTGCTCGTGCACCGCAAGCCGCACGAGATCCACTACAAGGAAGCGGCGATCGAGTCCTCGATCTGGATTTCCATCGGCGTCGCCTTCACCGGCGTGATCTACCTGCTCGGCGGATCGGCCGACGGCGGCGCTGCAGCCAGCGAGTACATCTCGGGATTCCTGCTGGAGAAGAGCCTCTCGGTCGACAACGTCTTCGTCTGGGCGGTGATCTTCACCTACTTCGCGGTGCCGAAGCAGTACCAGTTCAGAGTGTTGTTCTGGGGCATCTTCGGGGCCCTCGTGCTGCGTGCGATCTTCATCTTCGCCGGGTCGGCGCTGATCGAGAACTTCACCGTGACGCTCGCGGTGTTCGGCATCATCCTGCTCTACACCGGATACAAGCTGGCGTTCTCCGACGACACCGAGGTCGACCCCGACAAGAGCATCGTGTTGCGAGCGGTGCGCAAGGTGGTCCCCTCCACCCAGAACCTCGACGGGCAGAAGCTGTTCACGGTGGAGAACGGCAAGCGGCTCGCCACTCCCCTGTTCGCCGTGCTGGTGATGGTGGAGACGACCGACGTCGTGTTCGCCGTCGACTCGGTCCCGGCGATCTTCGGCGTGGCTCGCGACCCGTTCATCGTGTTCAGCTCGAACGCGTTCGCGATCCTCGGCCTGCGCGCCCTCTACTTCCTCCTGGGTGGGATGCAGGACAAGCTCCGCTACCTGCACTACGGGCTGGGCGCGATCCTCGGCTTCGTCGGCGTAAAGATGCTGCTGACGTTCTCGGCCGAACAGTTCGAGTGGCCGTCGGAGGACTTCCACTTCCCGACGTTCCTCTCGCTCGGCGTCATCGCCCTCATCCTGCTGGTCACGGTGGTCGCCTCGCTCGCCGCCGACAAGCGCGACCCGCACTCGGGTCCACCGGCCGAGCACGACGTCGTCGACTCCGAAGCCGCCGAACCCGTCGGCTGAACCGATCCCGGACAGATGCCTCGGCCGCTGACGAAGGTCCGGATCGGCTACGGCCTCGGAGTTCGGACATCGCTCAACGGCGATGGCTTCGGCGAACTGGTCGACGAGCTGGAGCGAAAGCGGTTCGACAGCCTGTGGCTGAGCGAGCGGATCGGTGGCGAGGCGCCCGATCCCGTCTCCGCGATCGCTTATGGCGCAGGGCGGACCTCGCATCTCAAGTTCGGGATGAGCGTGCTCGTCCTCCCGGGTCGTAACCCGATCGTGCTCGCCAAGGAGCTGGCGACCATCGATCGGCTGTCCGGCGGCCGGCTGCTGCCCGCGTTCGGGCTCGGTGTCGCCGATCCACACGAGCAACAGGCGTTCGGGGTTGCACGTGGCGAGCGTG
Source organism: Acidimicrobiia bacterium (assembly GCA_013815505.1). Taxonomy (GTDB): domain Bacteria; phylum Actinomycetota; class Acidimicrobiia; order Acidimicrobiales; family Ilumatobacteraceae; genus JACDHN01. The sequence continues at coordinate 4,337 of JACDGA010000128.1, read as the reverse complement.
CGGCCCTGTTCGACGAGTCCCTCGCCGTGCTACGCGCGGCCTGGGGACCCGGCACCTTCACCCATCACGGCGATCGGTTCGAGTACGACGATCTGCGAGTGATGCCCAAGCCCGTGCAGGATCCGCTCGAGGTGTGGCTCGGTGGGATCGCCCCGAGCGAGCTACGCAGGGTCGGCCGCCTCGCCGATGGCTGGTTGCCGTCGTTCGTGACGCCCGCCGACGCGGCCGCCGGCCGGGCGGTGGTCGAGCAGGTCGCAGCCGAGCACGATCGGGCCATCGACGCCGGGCACTTCGGCGCGCTGATCCCCTACTCCATGTCCGAGGTCCCCGAGGTCGTCGTCGCCGGACTGGCGAAGCGGAGACCGGACCTCACCGATCCGGCAGCGCTCGTCCCGATCGGCTTCGACGCGCTCGTCAGTCAGGTCGCGTCGTTCGTCGACGTCGGCTTCTCCAAGTTCGTCGTCGTCCCGCTCGACGAGCCCACATCCACCGACGGTTGGCGATCACACCTCGCCGAGGCGGCGACTGCACTGCTCCCGTTGCAGACCTGAGCTGTCAGGCAACGACCTCGATCTGGCAGCGCAGACCCGGCGCCGATGCCAGGCGAGCGTCAAGTGTGACGAGCGGTGCCCGGACGATCTCGGCGAGCGCGACGTACATCGCGTCCCAGCCACGGATCGTGTCACGCAGTTCCCACGCTCGCTCGAGAAGTCCCCTGTGGCTGAAGCGGTCCGCCGGCCAGGTTCGGAGATCCTCGACAACCAGCTCCGCCGTGATCTCGTCGAGGACACCTCGCATCGCGTCGCGACGAATCAACCCGAACACCTCGACATCGATGACGTGAGGGGCGACCTGGTCGGGTTCGATGGCGAGGCGGGCGCGCACGGTCTCGGCGCGCGCCGCGTCAACGAGTACCTCGTAGAGGCACGAGGCGTCGACGACGATCACGTCGGCCAGGGGCCGCGCAGCTCGTCGAGCGCTTCGAGCGTGTCGAGCTTCGGCCGCCGACCCGGACGTCGGCGCGTTCGCTCAAGCCACTCTCCGACCGTGAGCCGCGACGCCAGGCGCTCAGTTTCTCGCCGCAGGTACTCAGGAACTGAGAGTCCGAGCTCTGCGGCGCGACGTACGAGCATTTCGTATACGTCGTCATCGATGTCACGAATCTGAACAGTTCTCGGCATGTCTGCACATTATCATGCAGAAGTGCATGACAACAAGAGTGCCACGACTCGGAGGTCGGCGATTCCGCAGCTACGCAGGCAGGGCGTCGCCGTCGACCGAGATCTCGGCGCGGCTCGGGTCGAATGACACGTAGCCGGCGATGTCGGCCGCAGCAGTGATCGGCGCTTCGTAGCCCCACACGACACCGTCGTGCACCGTGCCGTCGACATCGGCGGACCAGTACGAGGCCTCTCCCTTGAACGGGCACGTGGTGTGGAACGTCGTTGCATACATCAGGTCCATGCGCACGTCGTCCTTCGGCACGTAGTAGCGGGCCGGGAGGCCGGTCTCCTCGAGGCGCATCGCGCGCGTCGTGTCGGCCAGGACAGCGCCGTCGAGACGAACCTCGACGTGGGCCTCGGTGGGGGCGATGGTGACGGTGTGGCCAGAGCTCATGGAGGTTCCAACACCGACGACGCCTCCGTCATTCCCGTGTTCAGATCCCCTCGGCGGCTTGGGCGCCAGTTGCGTCGGCGACTTGGCCGGAGCGGAGCGTCGCGAACACCGCCGGTGGATCTCGCCACGGGTCGGGCAGGACCCCGGTCTCCGCGTCACGTACGGCTCGCCACACCCGCTCGGGCGTGCACGGCATGTCGAGATGCCGTACCCCGAGGTGCGCGAGTGCGTCGATCACCGCGTTCTGGACCGCAGGGGTCGAGCCGATCGTTGCGGCCTCGCCGATGCCCTTCGCGCCGAGCGGGTTGAGCGCAGTCGGCGTCTCGGTGGAGCGCACCTCGAGCATCGGCACCTCGACCGCTGACGGCACCGCATAGTCGGCGAGGTTTGACGTCAACGGGTTCCCGTCGTCGTCGTGGCGCACCTCCTCGTAGAGCGCCTGCCCGATGCCGGCCGCCACGCCCCCGTGCTGCTGACCCTCCACGAGCACGGGGTTGAGCACCGTGCCGCAGTCGTCGACCGCGACGTGACGCAGCACCCGCACGGCGCCGGTGTCGAGGTCGACCTCGACGGCGGTGATGTGAGCCCCGAACGGGTACGTCGCATCGGCCTGCTCGAAGATCGCGTCGGCCGCGAGCGGGTCGCCGTCGTCCGATGCTCGCCGAGCGAGCTCGCCCCACGCGAGGGCAGCCGCTGGCGCGCCGGCGACGCCGACGGTGCCGGCATCCACGTCGACCACGATGTCGGCGACATCGGCCTCCAGCATCCGGGCGGCGAGCTCCTTCGCCTTCTCGACGAGAATCTCGGTGGCCTGGCGCACGGCGGACCCGCCGAGTTGCAGCGAACGCGACCCGCCCGTGCCGCCGCCGCTCGGGACGAGCTCGGTGTCGCCGTCGACGAGACGGATCCGATCGAGGGGGATTCCCGTCTGGTCGTGGACCAACATCGCGAACGCGGTCTGGTGACCCTGACCGTGGGCGAACGTCCCGGCCCGCACCGTCGCCGAGCCGTCGTCGTGCACCTCCAGCGCGCCGAACTCGCTGCTCCCACCGCCGGCTGTGATCTCAACGTATGCCGCCACGCCGACGCCCAAGGCGGTGCGGTCGCCGCGAGCGCGACGGTCCGTCTGCTCGCGTCGCAGTTCGTCGTAGCCGATGGTCTCGGCCGCCAGCTCGAGCGGCTTCGTGTAGCGCCCGGAGTCGTAGACGGCGCCGGTCAGCGTGCGGAACGGGAAGGCGTCGTCGGGCAGGAGGTTGCGGCGCCGTAGGTCGATCGGATCGATGCCGAGCTCGTGCGCAGCCTGGTCGACGAGACGCTCGAGCAGCGCCGTCGCTTCGGGACGGCCGGCACCGCGGTACGCGCCCATCGGTGTCGTGTTGGTGACGGCGACGGCGACATCGAACTGGATCGCCTCGAAGCGGTAGGTCCCGTTGGACATGCGCTTTGTCCCCGTCGGCAGGAACGCGCCGACATTGGGGTAGGCACCGCTGTCGCCGACGAGACGGACCCGAAGCCCGGTGAACGTGCCGTCGCGCCGGCACCCGAGCTCGGCGTACTGGATCTGGCCGCGACTGTGCGGCTGTGCGATGAGGTCGTCGCTGCGCGCCGGCGACCACGTGACGGGTCGCCCGAGGTGCCGGGCAGCGGCCGCCACGCTGGAGTACTCGGCGCAGACACCGGCCTTGCCGCCGAAGCCGCCGCCGACCTGCGGGGCGATGACCCGCACCTCGTCTTGCCGCAGCCCGAGCGCGGACGCCAACTGGTCGCGCACCATGTGCGGCATCTGGTTCGAGGCGTAGAACGTGAGCTTCCCGTCGTCGCCCGGCACGGCGGCGCAGGCGTTCGGCTCCATCGGCACGACAGCCATGCGCTGGTTGACGTACCGACCGCGGATCACCACGTCGCTGCCGTGCGAGGGATCGACCGGTTCGGCGTCCGTCGCGACGAGAGCCTGGTTGGATCCGTGCTGGGGGAAGATGGCCTCGGCGTCGGCGGCCAGTGCCATCTCGGGATCGACGATGACCGGCAGCTCGTCGTAGTCAGCCCACACCGCAGCGGCGCCGTCGGCGGCGGCAGCGACGTCCTCGGCGATGACGATGGCGATCGCTTCGCCGACGAATCGCACGACGCCGTCGGCGAGCGGTGGCCGGGCAAAGTCGGCGTGCACCGTGACGAAGCCGTGGTGCGGCGCGACCCCGAGATCGGCGGCCGTGTACACGGCGACGACTCCAGGAACTGCGAGCGCGTCATTGACGTGCACGGCGCGCAGCGACGCGTGGGCAACCTCCGAGCGGCTGAAGACGGCGTGCAGCTTCCCCGGCAGGTCGAGGTCAGCCAGGTACTGGCCTTCCCCTGCGAGCAGGACCGGATCTTCCGTTCGCAGCACCCGCGTCCCCAGGATCGATCCGACCATTGCGGCAACGTAGCTGGTCACATGCGACAAATGGCGACCGTCTCGGCAAGGGGTGGGTGGAGCTGAGGGGAATCGAACCCCTGGCCTTCTCCATGCCATGGAGACGCTCTACCAACTGAGCTACAGCCCCAGAGGGCCTGCACGATACCAACGCAGGTGACGTGCGCGACCCGGTGTCGTCAACGACCGAGGAAGTCGAGCAGCGCCCGGTTGAACTCGTCGGCGTGGCTCACGTTGCAGCCGTGCGGCCCGTCGCCGATGACGACGAGCTCGGCGCCGGCGACCGTGTCAGCAGTGCGCTTCCCGG
>JACDGA010000524.1 GCA_013815505.1 Acidimicrobiia bacterium | reverse complement strand
GGCCCATTCCTGTCCGGTCACGACTTCATGACCGACATGAAGTACGAGGCGCGCCCGAGTGGCGCAGAGGACTCCTTCTGGGACATGTTCTTCCCGCACACGACCGTGCTCGACGTGCTGATCACTGGCCTCGCGCTCATCGGGCTCGTCGCCGCCGTCGCCCGTCGCCACATCACGGGCGTTGCGCTCGGCGTGGTGGCGTTCATCGCCGTCGCCGGTGTCTACTTCGCTCGCGACGGGCTGCCGTTCATCGGGTTGCTGTGGAACCCGCGGGTGCTGCCGCTGCTGTACCTCATGCGCTATCTGCTGATGGCGATCGGCGTCGCCGAGATCGGCGCGCAGGTGTTCAACATGATCAAGAACCGTGGTTCCCACACGCCGATCCGGTGGAAGGCCGGCACCGTGACGTTGGCGAGCGGCGGCCTCGCCGTGCTGCTGGTGTTCGGGTTCATGTTCGAGGTGCTGCCGGGCGGCTCCACCGTGACGAAGGGCGGAGAGGCCGTCTATGCGTGGGGACCGATCGCGAAGAACGGACCTGGCTACCAGGCGCTCGGTGACAGCTGGGCGAAATACAACTTCCGCGGCTACGAGGAGAAGGACGATTACCCCGAGTACCGCAACGTCGTCACCACGATGGGTGACCTCGGCGAGACGCGCGGGTGTGGTCGCGCCTACTGGGAGCATCACGAGGACAACGGCAAGTACGGCACGCCGATGGCGTTGATGCTGCTGCCGTTCTGGACCGACGGTTGCATCGCGTCGATGGAGGGTCTGTTCTTCGAGGCGTCCGGCACGACGCCGTACCACTTCCTCGCCACCGCGGCGATGTCGGAGGGCGCGTCCAACCCGGTGCGCAAGCTGCGCTACTCCGGTCTCGATGCGTCCGTCGCGGTGCCCGAGATGCAATCGCTCGGCATCCGCTACGTCATGCTTCGTACGAAGGCGGCCAAGGAGGAGGCGGCGACGAACGACCAGCTCGTGCGCGTCGCCAGGTCCGGCCCGTGGGCGATCTACGAGCTGGCCAACTCGGCGGTCGTCGAGCCGCTCGGAGTGCAGCCCGTGGTCGTCAACAGGCGAGAGGGCGACCAGCGCGAGCGCAACCTCGAGCAGGGGACGAGCTGGTTCCAGAACCGCCAGGACTGGCGGGCGATGCCGGCCGACGGGGGACCAGATTCGTGGCAGCGGATCAATGTGCGCGTCGACGAGCGCCGCCGCGACGACAACAACGCGGACGGCGAGTGGGATCAGGTCGACGTGGTCGAGCCGGCGAACCGCATCCGACAGGTGACGCTCGATCCCGTGCAGGTGAGCGACGTCGAGATGGGCGACCAATCGTTGTCGTTCCGCGTCGACCGCCCTGGTGTGCCTGTGCTGGTGAAGGTCAGTTACTTCCCCAACTGGTCGGTCGAGGGCGGTGACGGTCCGTGGCGTATCGGCCCCAACATGATGGTGGTCGTTCCCACGGAGGAGGTCGTGACGATGAGGTACGACCAGTCGAAGCGGGACTACGTCTTCTACTTCCTGACGATCGTCGGTCTCGGGCTGTGCGTCCTGTGGCGCGTGCGAGGGAGCGTCGGTCTGCAAGCACCCGACATGACCGGCGGCCTGTGGACGGGCCCTGACCCGGCCGGCGCCCCGCCGCCTCCGCCAACGGCGTCTGCGCCGCCCGGCCCGGCCTCACGTGACGCGCCCGACGCCGCCATCGACGGTGGTTGGGTGCGACCCGACGAGCACGGCTTCGACGACGACGTCACCCCGCTCGAGGACCCCAGCGAGCCGGGTGGTCCCGGGCGGGCTCCCGGGTGACGCCGATAGCATCCCGACGGTCATGTCACCCCTCGAACTGATCGTCAAGGCATACGACATCCGGGGCACGGTGCCCGATCAGCTCAACGACGGGTACGCCGCCGCGTTCGGCGTCGCCTTCGCCACGTTCGCCCGTTCTGATCGGATCGTGGTCGCCCGCGACATGCGTGCATCGGGCGAGCGCCTGCTCGCCGCGTTCACCGAAGGTGCGCAACGTCAA
>JACDGA010000523.1 GCA_013815505.1 Acidimicrobiia bacterium | reverse complement strand
CCGTAGAAGCCGTACTCCTCGCCGTCGCGGCCGGCGACGTAGCGCCAGCTGCCGCCCGTGCGGGCGTCCCAGTGCTCGATGCGGGTGTCCATGCCGTCGGGGCCGACCCATCGGGCGAACAGCTCGGAATCGGTGTGGGCCTTGTGCAACTGCGCCGGCGTGGCGTCGAAGTCGCGGGTCATGTGGATGATGGGAAGCTCGGCGTCGGCGCTGATGGTGACGTCGTACTTGGCTGCGGTGGTCATGATGCTGCTCCTGTGATCGTCGGGTCGAGACCCGGGTTGTGGTTGTTGTTGTTGTCGTTGCTGGTGTGCGCGGCGCCGTCGTTCATCTCCGCCAGGACGGCGTCGAGGCGGCGGTACCGCTCTTGTGCTCGTTGCTGGTAGCGCTCGATCCACTTCGTCATGAGATCGAACACCTCCGCCTCGAGATGACAGGGGCGGCGCTGTGCGTCGCGACTGCGGCTGACCAATCCGGCCTCCTCGAGCACCTTGATGTGCTTCGAGACGGCCTGCATCGAGACGTCGTACGGGGCGGCGAGCTGGCCTACCGTGGCGTCGCCGACAGCGAGACGGGCGACCATGTCGCGCCGTGTCGGGTCGGCGAGTGCGGCGAACACCCGGGAAAGGCTGTCATCACTCAACGCTTCTCCTTCTCAACTGATTGGTTGAGTACAACGTAGCGATGCGAGTCGGTGTTGTCAACCGAAAGGTTGAGAACACTGACGCTCGGGGTCGTGGGCCCGGGCTCGTGGGCGCGCGGTCGCCGTCTGGCCTCAGCGCAGGGCGATGGGGAAGCAGCGGTCGGCGAGGGTCGCCAACGCGTACTCGGTGTAGTCGAGACCGAAATCGGAGTACAGCACGCGGCAGCGTTCGCTCCACTCGAGCGCCTCGGGCGACGAGATGCGGTGCACCACCTGCAGCACCCCTCCCTCGAACACCCGGTACTCGGCCCAGGTGCCGGGGAAGTCCTTGACGCACCCGACCTCGATCGAGGGCACCCCGCCCGGCATCTCGCGCCGGCGGTGGCGGTGCGAGTGCCCACTCGTGTAGGCGACGATCGACGTCCGCCGCTCGCACACCTCGGCGAGTGCCGTGCTCGCCGCCGGATCGATGCCGAAGTACACGTCGCCTCCGCCGATCGGCACCTCGATCCCGTGCGCCGCAGCGGGAGCCAGCCACTGGTGATGATGGCCCATCACGATGACGGGCACGGTCGACGACGTCGCTCGCTCGTCGAGCCAGTCGAGTTGCTCCGCCCGCACGGTGCCGTTGGCCTGCTGCGGGATCGTCGTGTCGAGCAAGGCGACGGCGACGCCAGGGAGGTCGATCCACTGGTCGCCGGCGAACCGCTCCTGGCCGCGGTATGCGTCGTGGTTGCCGCGCACGACGTGGAGCCGGTCGCCGAAGACGCCGTACACCTCGTCGAAGAGGTCGAACTCGTCGTTCGTCCCGTCGGTGCTGAGGTCACCCTTGACGACGAGCGCATCGAGCTCGGCGTCGAGCATCTCGGCCACGGCGCTGCGGTTCATCGTCTCGGGGTATGGCTCGTCGCCGGGATCGACGTGGAGGATCGGTCCCTCGGCGCGCTCGTCGAGTCGTCCCGCCTCCATCTCGCCGAAGTGGACGTCGTTGACGGTGCCGATGCGGCAGAGCAGGTCGCCCTCGGGGCGGGCGAGCGTGCGCACCGCGTGGCCCCGGACCTCGTAGTCGGTGTCGGCCACGAGTCCCATCAGGCGCTCGACATCGGTGCCGTCGTGGGCGACGATCAGGTCGTCGGCGACGGTGGTGATCTCCACGCTCACTGGTGCACTGCGATGATGTGCAACGCGCTTGTGGTCTTCGCCGGCCCACGACACCAGTGAGCGTTTCGCCGCTGTGCGGCGAAAGAAAGACCGTCCTGCTGGAGCTCGCTTCGCTCGCTCATTGCCTGCCCGCACTCACACCCAGGGCCGTGCGCGCCGCAGCGGCAGCGGCTGTGACCACCAGCGGTTGGAGAACTTCCACGCCGATCGCGGACGATCCGGGAT
>JACDGA010000127.1 GCA_013815505.1 Acidimicrobiia bacterium | reverse complement strand
CACGGTGGCGCTGGGGCTGTTCCCCAGCTTGGCACTGGGCTTGGCCGACGAGACGATCAACGCCATGCGAGTGCTGGCCCGGTGACGATGACGAGCATCCGATGACGACGACTGCACCGGGCACGCCGCCCACGCCGTTCGATGTGGAGACGGCGCGCCGCCACCTTGCCCACGCACTCGAGCACTGGGGCCACCTGCTGCCCAGCCAGGGCCCGATGACGACGTTCGTGCACCACAACACGTTGCACGGGCTGCAACACGAGCCGTTCGAGCGGGCCGTAGCCGAGGCCGAGGAGCTGCTCGGCGGCCGGGCCTGCGAGCCGGTCGGGCGCAGCCGCGCCCGTTACCGCACCGGTCGGATCACCGACGACGACCTCGACGCCAGTTTCGCAGGGCGTGCGGAGTTCGGCCCGCCGGAGGTGATCGGCAGCATCGGCGGCCGCACCGTCACCGACGCCGCCATCCGCCGCTGCCACCTGCTGCACGGCGTCAACGCCTTGACGCCGGCCACGCTGCGCTACGCCCTGGTCGAGGCGGGCGCCACGAGCCGGTTCTCCCCCGACGTCGGCCAGGACGCGCGCGCGCGGCTGCTCAGCACCGCGCAACAGGAACTGGCCGCTGGCCTGAGCCGGGTGGGCGACGGGTGGACGTTGGTCGACTGGCTGGCGGTGCTGCTCAACGTCGACGCGCCCGGCGCAGTGCGTGGCGAGATCGCCGGGGTGTTGGCCGGCGGTCAACCGTCGGCCGGCACCGCGCCACTGGCCGGGCTGCTCGAGGCCCTTGGCATCCCGTCGGAACGGCACGAGGGCTACCTCGGCGCCATCGACGTCTGCTGTGCCGGGCTGCCTGGCGCGTCACGCGACGTCGACACCACCCGGAGGCTTTGGCTGGCGGCCGAGGGAAGCACCGTGCGGGCTCTTGCCCGCCGCCACTTCGGCGTTCGCGGGACGCTGGTCGCGCTCGAGCGCTACTTCGCCGCCGATGTCGAGCGCCAGGCCCTGACCGGACTGTGGCACGCCTGCCTCGCCGCCTTCGACATCCCCGACCCGCTGTCGCCGACGCATCCCATGGCGATGGTCGAGCAGGATCCCGAGGCGCTGCCGGAACGTCTGGCCGATCGGTTCCGGGAGATCGCGCGTTGGGGCGGTCCCCCGGTCCCGCTGCCGGCTCCCCTCGGCACGGCCGTTCGAGCCGCCGTCGACGAGGAGCTCGAACGCCTCCGTGCCGCCGCTGAGCCGGACGGTCATGACCCCTCGATGCGAGAGGCGGCTTGCGCCGCCTGGTTCGTGCTGTCCGAGCTCTCGCCGGCTGGTCTGTCGCGGCGAGGAGCAGACGCCCTCGAGGCACTGCACGGGCTGCGCCCCGGCGCAGCCGATGTGGCTGCCGTCGCCGGCGCGGTTGGGGCCTGCGACCCGCGCCGGTCGCTGGCCCACCACCTCGAGAGCGTGACGGCATCGGAGCTCGCCGGCGTCGGCCGCTGCCGCAGCCACGCCGAGCTGCTGTCCTGCCTCACCGGCGACGACATCGTCGACCGGGTGAACCACTATCTCGTCCGGCGCTGCGCCGCGTTCCTCGACCTCGGCCAGGCCGCGTGGCGCATGCCCGACCGGCCCCGTGGCTTCTACGAAGCCTGGCGCCGGGCAGCTGAGACCGACCGGGCGCTGAGCCGCGAGGGCCTGCGGGGGTGGGAGGAGGCCATCGCCGCCCTGCCGGAGCGCCCCGATGACGCGGTCGTAGCTCTGCTCACCGAGCTGGGCGTGGAGGAGCCCGATTGGGGCGCCTACCTCGGCCGCGTCCTCGTCGGCCTTCCGGGGTGGGCCGGGATGATGAACTGGCGCGGTACCAACCCCGACTTCCCGCGCCAGGCGGCCCAGCCCGCCGACCTCACCCAGTACCTCGCCGTCCGGCTGTTCGTCGAAACCGCTCTGGTGCGCCAGGTGGCTCGACGAACCTGGGGTGTCGAGCCGGCGGCGCTCGTTGCGCACCTGCGCCAGCGGCCGCGCCAGCTGTGGCTGCGTAGCCAGCTCATCGGCGGCCGACTCCCCGGATTCCTCGCCACTGAGGCGCGGGCGCTGGCCGCCGGACGCGAGCGCGACGAAACGGCGTGGACCGAGCTCGCCGACAAGGCCTGGGCCTGGGTCAGCGAAAGTGGGCGGGCGGGAGTCGGGTTCGTCGCCCACGACCACGCCTGGCGGCTGTTCCGCCTGGCGCAGCTCGAGGGCTGGTCGGCGGCCGAGGTCAGGGCCCTGCCGGCCAACCTGCGCGACCGCCTGCTGGCGGTCGTCGACGGCTTCCCGGAGTCCGCCCACGGCCCGATCTGGCTCTCCGCCTTCGAGCGCCACTACCGCCAGCAGATCCTCGGCGCCCTGGCCGCCAACCGCGCTCGCGGTCGCTGGCGCACGCGCGATCGGCGTCCCAAGGCGCAGATCGTGTTGTGCATCGACGAGCGCGAGGAGTCGCTCCACCGCGCCATCGACGAGATGGATCCCGAGTACGAGACGTTTGGCTCGGGTGGCTTCTTCGGGGTGGCGATGGACTACTCGAGCTTGGATGACCACGACGTCACGCCGCTGTGCCCGGCCGGCGTGGTGCCCGCCAACCGAGTGCGCGAGGTGGCCCGCCCCGGCACCGAGGCGACGCTGCAGCGGCGCGTCGGCCGGCGCCGCTGGGAGGCCGTGTTCCACAACAGCTATTGGGAGGCGAAGCGCAACGCCGTCTCGGCCTTCTTCCTCACCCAGCTCCTGGGGCTGGTGCACGCCATCCCGCTGTTTGGCCGGGTCCTGGCCCCACGCCGCTACGCCGCGCTGGCGGGGGCCATCGAGCGGCGGCTGGTGCCCCGACCGCCGACCGAGCTGACGATCGACGCCAGCGGGGAGAGCGATCACGGCAAACCGCTTGGCTTCTCGCTCGTCGAGCAAGCCGACAAGGTCGAGGCGCAGCTCCGCAACATCGGCATGACCCATCACTTCGCCCGGCTCGTCGTCTTCTGCGGGCATGGGTCGCTGTCGGTCAACAACCCGCACGAATCCGCCCACGACTGTGGGGCCTGCGGCGGAAAGCACGGCGGCCCCAACGGACGCGCCTTTGCGGCGCTGGCCAACCGCCCGTCCGTCCGCGAAGAGCTGGCTCGTCGCGGCATCGTCATCCCCGACGACACCCACTTCGTCGGCGGCATCCACAACACCGCCAGCGACCTCAACACCTACTTCGACACCGACGACATCCCCGCCACCCATCAGGCGCAGTGGAGCGAGCTGCGCGCCGACCTCGACGCGGCCAGGGCGCGCTCGGCGCGGGAGCGCTGCCGGCGCTTCGCGTCGGCACCAAGGGACTCGTCACCGGCCGAGTCGCTGCGTCACGTCGAAGGCCGCAGCACCGACCTGTCCCAGGTCCGGCCCGAGTGGGGCCATTGCACCAACGCCTTCGCCGTCGTCGGCCGGCGGTGTCTGACCCAGGGCGCCTTCTTCGACCGCCGCGGCTTCGTGATCTCCTATGACCCCACCCAGGACGAGACCGGGGCGATCATCGAGCGGATCCTCCTGGCTATGGGGCCGGTCGGCGCCGGCATCAACCTCGAGTACTACTTCTCCAGCGTCGACAACAAGGTGTACGGCTGCGACACGAAGGTGCCCCACAACGTGTCGGGCCTGCTCGGTGTGATGGAGGGGGCGGCCAGCGACCTGCGCACCGGACTTCCCCGGCAGATGATCGAGATCCACGAGCCAATGCGGCTGCTGTTGATCGTCGAGTCGACGCTCGAGATCCTCGGTGGCATCTACGGGAGCCAGCCCGCCATCGCCGAGCTGCTCGACAACGCCTGGGTGCAGCTGGTGGCGATGGATCCCACCGACGGCACCTTCACACTGTTCGTGCCCGGAGAGGGCTTCGTGGCGTGGGAGGAGCAGGTTCCCCCGCTGCCGGTGGTCGAGTCGTCCTTTGACTACTACCGGGGACGGACCGACTTCCTGTCCCCGGCGCTGATCCAGGGCACGGCGTGAGCGCGCTGGAGGTCGGCGCCGTCGCCGCCGTTGGGCTCCCCCTGCTGGCCGCCGTCGGCAACGGCGTCAACACGCTGGCGGGTGGGCGGTTCTACCGGCCGTCGATGATGGCACGGGTGGCGGTCGCCGGGACGTTCGGCGCCCTGGTGGCCAGTGTCGTCGTGGCGGTCGCGATGCTCGCCGATCCGGGGGCCCGCCAGGTCGTGCTCTATCGGTGGCTGACCAGCGGCGGGCTGAGCGCCGACTTCGCCTTCCTGCTCGATCCGCTGTCGGTGGTGATGATGCTCGTCGTCACGGCCATCAGCTGGCTGGTCACGCGCTTCTCGGTCAACTACATGCACAACGAGGAGGGTTTCGCCCGCTACTTCACGGTGGTGCCGCTGTTCGTCTTCGCCATGTTGATCTTGGTGATGGCCGACAACTACCTGCTGATGTTCCTCGGCTGGGAGGGCGTCGGCGTGTGCTCGTACCTGCTGATCAGCTTCTACCGGGAGCGACCGGCCTCCGCCAGGGCAGGCACGAGGGCCTTCATCATGAACCGTGTCGGTGACGCCGACCTCCTCGTGGCGATGTTCCTCTTCGCCGTCCACACCGGGAGCTTTCGCTACGGCGACGTCTTCTCCGAGGTCGCTTCCCTTCCCGGCGGCGTCGTCGAGGCACTCGGGTTCCTGCTGCTCTTCGGGGCCGTTGGCAAGTCGGCCCAGCTCCCGCTGGGGACCTGGCTGGCGCGCGCGATGGAGGGACCTACACCGTCCAGCGCGCTGATCCACGCCGCGACGATGGTGACGGCCGGCGTCTACCTCATCGTGCGCTCGGCCCCGCTGTACGACGAGGCACCGACCGCCCTGTTGGCAGTCGGGATCGTTGGGGCCGCCACCGTGCTCTACGCCCAGCTCGTCGGCTACGTCCAAACCGACGTGAAGGGGATGCTGGCGGCGTCGACCGTGGCCCAGCTCGGGATGATGTTCGTCTTCTGCGGCCTTGGGTTGTACACGGTTGCCATCTTCCATCTCGTGGTCCACGCCTTCTACAAGAGCTACCTGTTCTTGACTGCACCGTCGATCCTGCACCATCTGCACGGCGGCGCCGACCCCACTGCCGTGCGCCGTCCGGGCGACACGGCCCCGGCGCTCTCTACGCTGGTGCTGGCGACGGCGGCGGTGCTGATGGCGCTGCCGCTGCTGGCCAGGATGATTCCCGACGCTCCCGAGGAGCTCGAGCGCAACCTGTGGATCGTCGGTGCCATGGGGGTGGTGGCGGTCTTCGCCGCCGTGTTCTCGACCTATCGAATGGTCAAGGTCACGTTCACCGGGCACACCCATGGTGACGAGCGCCAAAGCGCCAGCGGCCGTCTGCTCGGGCCGGTGGCCGTGGTCGTCGCCCTGATCGCGGTCGGTGTCGCGGTCGGTGTCCTGCCGGGCGGGCTGGAGGGCAGCTGGTTCCACCGGCTGCTCGGGGAAGCCGGCGGAGCCGCCTCGGGCGTGCCGGCGGGCAACCCGGTGCTGGCCGCCGTCTTCGCCGGCACCCTGGCGCTCTTGCTCGTGTCCGGCGTGTACGGACCGCGCTACCTGGATCGCTTCCGCGACGAGCAGCCCGCCGGTGGCGCGCCGCCGCTCGCCCGCCGCCTCTACTGGGGCGGGCTCAACCGCGGCTACCTCGACGAGGTGTACGAGCGGACGTTCGTACGTTCCACCATCGCCCTCGGCCGCTCGTTGGCTCGGTTCGACCGCCGGGTGATCGACCGGACGC
>JACDGA010000126.1 GCA_013815505.1 Acidimicrobiia bacterium | reverse complement strand
CTCGCGGCTACGGCGACGACGGCGTCGGCGAATCCCGTGGCCCCGCGCCTCGTCCTGCCTACCCGTCGCCCGACGGACGTGGACGTCCCGGCATCGCCGGCGATCCCACCGTCAACGTGCACTCACCCGAGCGCCTCGCCCCGGCGCACGACCCGATGAGCCGGCCGCCGTCTCCTGGCGGTAGCAGCGAGCCCCATGCCGTTCGGCCACGCCGCTTCGACGAGGCCCAAGAGGTCGCCGACAAGTTCAAAGAGGGCCTACCGGTCATCATGAACCTCGAGAGCGCCGAGCGCGACGTCGCTCGGCGGTTGATCGACTTCGCCAGTGGTCTCTGCTACGGCCTCGACGGCACGATGGAGAAGGTGGCGACGGGCGTCTACCTCCTCAAGCCGCCGGCGGTGCGGCCCCGGGTCGACGGCTACGGGTACGACTGACCCCGCCAGCGCGACACCCTCACGCCGGCGCGCGACGTGCTCGGAGTATTGTGAGCGGCCATGGAACTGAGCCCTCAGAAGGTCCGCGCGATCTCGTTTTCGACGGTCAAGCGGGGATACGACACGTCCGAGGTGACCTCGTTCATCGCCGAGGTGGCGGTGGCGCTGGAAGCGTCGCAGAACGACACACGAGCCATGGAGGCGCGTGCGCGAGCGGCGGTTGCGCGACTGCAGGAGCTGAGCCAGGCATCGCCGGCCGCCACCGGCGACGGCGGCGACGAGGCGCCTGGCGAAGACGAGGCGGGCCGTGAGATCGTCGCCTCGGTCGACGAGTCCGAGACGATCAGCCGCACGTTGCTGCTGGCACAGCGCACGGCCGACACGACGGTGGCCGAGGCTCAGGCCGAGGCCGAGCGGATCCTCGCCGCAGCGCGCGACGACGCTGCGCAGTCGCTCGACCAGGCACGCAGCATGGCCGATCAGCTGGTGGAGGACGCCAAGGAGGCAGCGCGCAACGAGGGCGAGGGCGAGCGCGTGCGGGTCCAGTCGGAGGTGCAGGCGCTCGGTTCGCGACGCAACGTGTTGGAGTCCGATGTCGACACGCTCGAGGGCTTCATGATCGAGCAACGCGAGCGGATCCGTGAGTCGGCGACGATGCTCGCCGAGCTCGTCGAGCGCGTGCCGGGAGGGCTCGGCACGATGCGTCGCCCGTCGCTGTCGCCGGCCTCATCGCTCGACGAACCGGCGGCCAGCGATGACGACGACGACACGCAGCCCTACGAGCGAACCGACGACATGGCCGACCGACAGGACGCCGGCGACATCGCCGACCGACAGGACGCCGGCGACATCGCCGACCGACAGGACGCCGGCGAGCTGGACGAGGAGGAGCGTGACGTCGACGACCTCGACGACCTCGACGACGTCGACGACCTCGACGACCTCGACGGGTCGGGCACCGCCGGCACCTCGGCCGACCCCACCCCGCGAGGGGGCTTGCCGCTCGACGACGCCGTGGACGAGCGGCGGACGTGACCGAGCCGGACAGCGCGAGCGTCTACCGCCCCGTCCCGTCGCGGCTCGACCTGCCAGCGGTCGACCGGGAGATCCTGGCGTACTGGCGCGCCAACGACACGTTCGCGAAGAGCCTCGCGCTGACCGCAGGCGGCGAGCCGTGGACGTTCTACGAGGGTCCTCCCACCGCCAATGGTGCGCCAGGGGCGCATCACATCGAGGCGCGCGTGTTCAAGGACGTCTTCCCGCGGTTCAGGACGATGCAGGGCCGATACGTCGAGCGCAGAGCGGGGTGGGACTGTCACGGCCTGCCTGTCGAGCTCGCCGTCGAGAAGGAGCTCGGGTTCGCCGGCAAGGGCGACATCGAGCGCTACGGCATCGCCGAGTTCAACGCCCGCTGCCGTGAGTCGGTGCTGCGTCACGTCGACGACTTCTCCGAGCTCACCGAGCGGATGGGCTACTGGGTCGACACGGACGCCGCCTATCGCACGATGGACCCCGGCTACGTGGACAGCGTGTGGTGGGCACTGGCGCAGATCTTCGAGCGCGGCCTGCTCGTCGAGGACCATCGCGTCACGCCGTACTGCCCTCGGTGTGGCACGGGACTGTCGGATCACGAGCTCGCCCAGGGCTACGAGACCGTCGTCGACCCCTCTGTGTACGTGCGCTTCGCGCTGACGTCCGGTCCGCTCGGCGGCACGGCGTCGCTCGTCGTGTGGACCACCACGCCGTGGACGCTCGTGTCGAACACCGCCGTCGCCGTGCACCCCGACGTCACCTACGTCGCCGTCAGCAACGGTGCCGAGGCGCTCGTCGTGGCCGAACCACTCGTCGAGCAGGCGCTCGGCGAGGGCTGGACGGCGACCGGCGAACGCTTCCTCGGCGCGCAGATGCAGGGCTGGACGTACACCCGGCCGTTCGAGCTGGTCGACGTGCCGGCACCGTCGCAGATGGTCACCGCCGCCGAGTTCGTGACCGTGAGCGACGGCTCGGGCATCGTCCACCTGGCCCCGGCGTTCGGCGCCGACGACATGGCGATCGGGCGCCGCGACGGCCTCCCCGTCGTCAACCCCATCACGGCCGACGGGCACTTCGAGGCGACCGTGCCCCTCGTCGGTGGTTCGTTCTTCAAGTCGGCCGACCCGGCGCTCGTCGACGACCTTGCCGCGCGTGGGCTCCTCGTGCGGGCGATGCAGTACGAGCACGCCTATCCGCACTGCTGGCGATGCCACACGCCGCTCATCTACTACGCCCGCCCGTCGTGGTACATCCGCACGACGGCTGTGAAGGACGCGCTCGTGCGCGAGAACGAGGCCACGAACTGGTTCCCCGAGACGATCAAGTGGGGTCGCTACGGCGATTGGTTGCGCAACAACGTCGACTGGGCGCTGTCGCGTGATCGCTACTGGGGCACGCCGTTGCCGATCTGGCGCTGTGCGGACGGCCACGCCGTGTGCGTCGAGTCTCGGGCGCACCTCGGTCGCCTGGCGGGCCACGATGTCGCCGACGTCGATCCGCACCGGCCGTTCATCGACGACGTGGTGATCCCGTGCCCGACGTGTGGCGAACCGGCACAGCGAGTACCGCAGGTGATCGACGCCTGGTTCGACTCCGGATCGATGCCGTTCGCCCAGATCGGCTATCCCCACGCCTCCCGATCGGCCGAGCAGTTCGCCGCCGGGTATCCCGCCGACTTCATCTGCGAGGGCCTCGACCAGACGCGCGGCTGGTTCTACACACTGATGGCGATCGGCACCCTCGTGTTCGACGAGTCGTCGTACCGCAACGTCCTGTGCCTCGGCATCATCCTCGCCGATGACGGTCGCCGGATGTCGAAGCACCTTGGCAACATCCTGCCGCCGATCCCGCTGATGGACGAGCACGGCGCCGACGCCGTTCGATGGTTCATGGCGGCCGGCGGGTCACCGTGGGCGGCGCGACGGGTCGGGCACGACGCGATCAACGAGACCGTCCGGCGCGTCTTCCTCACGTACTGGAACACCGTGTCGTTCCAGGTGCTCTACGCCGGCACGTCGCGCTGGCGGCCGAGCGACAGCGATCCGGCGGTCGAATCCCGCCCCGTGCTCGATCGCTGGCTCGTCTCGCGCACCGCTGCGCTCGTCGACGTCGTCACGAGCGCGCTCGAGCAGTACGACACGCTGAAGGCCGGCACGGCGATCGCGGCGTACACGGACGACCTGTCGAACTGGTACGTGCGCAGGTCGCGGCGGCGGTTCTGGACCGGCGACCCTGCGGCGCTGCGCACGTTGCACGACGCGCTCGACACGCTGACGCGGTTGATGGCTCCGATGGTGCCGTTCCTCACCGAGAAGGTGTGGCAGGACGTGATCGCTGCGGTCGACCCGGATGGGCCCGAATCCGTTCATCTCGCCTCCTGGCCCGAGCGCTGCGACGATCTGCGCGATGCCGGCCTCGATGGGGCTGTCGAGCTCGCCCGGCGACTCGTCGAGCTGGGTCGGGCAGCGCGCACGGAGGCGAAGGTGAAGACCCGTCAGCCGCTTGCCCGAGCCGTCATCAGCTCGTCGAGCCACGCCCGCCTCCCACCCGAACTGCTCGACGAGGTTGCCGCCGAACTGAACGTGGCGAGCGTCGAGCCCCTCTCGTCGGACGAGTCACTCGTCGCGTACTCCGTCAAGGCGAACTTCCGGTCGCTCGGCGCCCGGTTCGGGCCGAGGACCCAAACCGTCGCAGCAGCCATCGCCGCCGCCGATCACGACGTCCTGGCACCGGCCATCAGTGGTGGCGGGAGGGCAACCGTGGACATCGACGGCGAACCGGTCGAGCTCGGGCCCGACGACGTCGTCGTGTCCGAGCGCCCGCACGAGGGTTGGTCGGTCGTCAACGAGTCGGGGGAGACCGTCGCCCTCGACCTCGACATCACGCCGTCGTTGCGTGCCGCCGGACTGGCACGGGAGGTCGCACGACTCGTGCAGGAGACTCGCAAGTCGGCCGGGCTCGAGGTGACCGATCGCATCGAGCTGTGGGCGGTCGCCGAGGACGAGACGGGCGCTGCGATCCGCGAGCATGCAGATCTGATCGCCGCCGAAGTGCTGGCCACGACGGTGCATTTCACGCCTCCCGATGACGGCGCGGCGCTCTCGGCGCGGACGGCAGAGGACCTCGGGGTTCACATCTGGCTGCGGCGCGACACGAACGCCGCCGCGGCGGTGTGAGGCGCTAGAGTCCAGCGGTTCCCGACCCGCTAGGAGCGCTCAACATGGCCACACGTGCCGCCTCAGGCTCGCCGAAGAAGGTGCCTGCCAAGAAGGCGACAACCGCGAACAAGTCGTCGGCTTCCAGGAAAGCTCCAGCTCAGCGCACCTCCAAGTCCGCCGCGTCCGCGACGAAGACGTCGCCGGCGAAGAAGACGGCCAAGAACTCGACCGCCAAGACCTCGACCAAGCGGGCGCCGGCGAAGAAAGCCACTTCAGCCGCAGCGCCGAAGGCGCCGGCGAAGAAGACAGCGGCGAAGAAGACAGCGGCGAAGAAGACAGCGGCGACGAAGACGACAACCGCGACGTCGTCGACGCCGAAGAAGCGCGTCACTGCGACCACGTCGACGGCGAAGAAGACGGCAGCTGCGACGCCGGCGAAGAAGACGGCAGCTGCGTCGCCGGCGAGGGCCACGTCGTCGGTGCGTCCCAGCGCGGTAGGGGCCAACGGCACGACGTTCGAGCTGCCGAAGGCGAAGGGACGCAGCGACGGTGTCGCGTACACAAAGGACTTCAGCGCCAAGTTCCTCACGACCCAGCGCGACGCGTTGCAGGCCGAACGGGTCCGCCTCCTCGGCCAGGCCGACCGCCTCGAGTTGGAGGCGAAGTCGCTCATCGAGGAGGGCGAGATGGGTGACGTGCAGTTCGACGACGAGAGCGGCGAGGGCGACACCATGGTCGTCGAGCGCGATCACGACCTCGTGATCTCGGCGGAGGCCCGCCAGACCGTCGAGGAGATCGATGAGGCACTCGAGCGCATCAAGAAGGGGAGCTACGGCTATTCCCTGGTGTCCGGCGCACCGCTGCCGAAGGCGCGTCTCGAGGCGATCCCGTGGGCGACCGTGCTCGTCGAGGAAAAGGTCGGGGGGATCGGCCGCCGATGAGGTGGTTGGCCCGCCTGCCGGGCGGGCCACTGGCGATCGCCGCCGTCGTCGTGGTGCTCGACCAGTTGACGAAGCACTGGGCGCTCAACGCCCTCGACGACGGCCGCAGGATCGATCTGTTCTGGACGCTGCGGTTCAACCTCGCCTTCAACACGGGCATGGCGTTCTCGCGCGGTGGAGGCTTCGGTCCGGTGATCGGTGTGGTCGC
>JACDGA010000125.1 GCA_013815505.1 Acidimicrobiia bacterium | reverse complement strand
CGACGTGACGTGCATGGGCGACGAGCGCAGCCTGCAGCCCGAGCACGAGCGCCGCGAGCACGACGGGGAAGATGATGACGGTTGCCACGACGCCGCGGTCGCCAGCCAGCCTCGACGTCAGCCGGGGATCTTCGACGTCTGCGAGTTCAACTTGCCGATGATCGCGGCGGCGACGCCGATCGCGGCGACCGCCAGCAGCACCAGCAGGATCACGCCCGCCGTCGTCTCGCCGCGCTCGTCTCGCAGCCGTTCGCCCGCGTCGACGACTCGCTCCCGAGCCGTCGCCCACCACGCCAGCACCTGTACCTGCATTGGCAGCAACATGGGCTGCCTCCTTTCCGTTGACCCGTCCAGGACGGGAGTAGTGCGAGGTCATTCGAGGAACCCCGCAACGGCTGGGTAGGCGATCAGCACGATCGCCGCGATTGCCATGAGCGCTGGAGCGATGGACATCGTCTCCGACGCCTTCTGTGCCTCGGCTTCTGCGTCGGTGAGCTGCCGGATGCGCAGCGCGGTCGCCTTCGCCCGCAACGTGTCGCGCACGCGCGAGCCGGATTCGCCTGCCAGGTCCATCGCCGCTGCGAGCTCGCGGAGCTGTCCGAGATCGTGGCTGTGGCCGAGATCTTCAAGGGCCACCCACAGCTTCTTGCGGCGCGTCTGCGCGGCGAACAGCGTGGACGCCAGCTCCGCCATCTCGGCGCCCGAGCCAGCGCTCGCCCCGTCCATCAGCGCGTCGTCGACGCCTGCGCCGCCGGCCAGCGAGATGCCGACGACATCGACGAACACAGTGATCGCGCCGTCCCAGGCGATCCGCTTCGACCTTGCCTTGGATCGCAGCGAGAGATCGGGGAGGAACCACCCGAGCACGGCGAGCACGAGCGCGCCGCCGGCGGCGTACGTCGTCAGCGAGCCGAGACCCGTCAGTGGGTAGACCACCGTCGGCACGAGCCCGATCGCGCCGAACACGGTGGCAGTGCGGAGCTTGTCGAGCCCGTGACGCAGCGGCGTCGTGCCGACCACCGACATGTCGGCGAGCACGCTCGGTGTGAGGCCCGTGACGGCACGACGTGCGAGGCGGGACGACCAGCCCCGTGCACCGGACGCGTCGCGTGAAACAGAGTCGCGGCGTGGCGCCGCCAGCTCGGTGGACAGCACGTCGAGCGGTCGTGCGGCCGGAAACCACGCCCGGACGATGAGCCACAGGCCGAGCCCGGCGCCGCCGGCGAGGAGTGCGGCCGACCAGATCACGACGGTGCCCTCCGGTCGTTCCCCACGCGCAGCAGTCGCGCTGGCTGCATCGGACGTGACAATCGCAGCATCGACATGACAGCGGCGACGACGATCCCCAGCACGATCAGCAGCACGATCTGCCCAACCGTCTCGCCGAACGGCTCCATGTACTCGCGATTCGTGAGCATCAGCAGTGCGACCGCACCGATCACGACCCCGGCGATGAGCTGGGACGTGCGATAGGTCCTCGCCCGAGTTGCGTTGATGCGACGCTGCATCGCCACGGTCTCCCGAGTGGACGCGGCGACGTCGGCGAGCATCGCCCCGAGGTCGGCGACCGCCCTGCGCTCGGCGAGGAGGATCGCGAGGACGACTGTGTCGGCGACGGGACTCGCCAGTTCGTCGGCGAATCGGCGCAGCGCCAGTCTGAGCTGACCGCGCTGGGCGCGGACGTCGAGCGCCTGCACTTCGGTACGGATCGCGTCGGGCGCGACGCGCGCCGACCGTGAGATCGCCTCTCGCATACCGGCGTTGGAGACAAGCAGATCGCGCAGCATCTCCGCCCAGATGGCAACGGCCTCGGTGCGCGCCATCTGGGATCGGCGGCGATCGCGCTCACCGACGATCGCCGGCGTGCACCAACCCAGCAATCCCGCACCGATCGACGCTGCGACCCATCCGGTCTGCCACCACATCACGGCGGCACCGCCGAGCGCGAGCCCCGAGCGGGCGACCACCCGGTCGACGTCGGCAGTGCGCGCTCGCAGCCAGCGCGGCGTGGCGAGCATCCCGTGCCACGCGGCGGCGACCGTGAGGAGCCCGATGCCGAGGCCGGCGCCGATGAGCGCCGCGATGAGCGGCGAGGCTATCACGCCGACCACCAGCCCTGCGCATTGAGCAGCAGCGTGTCGTCGAACCCAGCCTCGATGAGTGCCGTGCGACGGGCGTCGGACAAGTGCGGCTGTGGGACGGCACGACCGTCGGGGCCGGGGACGAAGATCCTGTTGAGCTGCACCTCCGAGCCGTTCCACCCGGCGACCTCGCACACCTCGACGACCACGCGCCGGCCGCTGCGATCGCGACCGAGATGGACGAAGAAGTCGACGGCGTCAGAGATGAGGAGCGCGGCGATGTCGAAGCTGACAGCCGTCGGTCCCTGAGCGACGTACTGCGCGAGCTTCTTCCACGCCGAACCCGCCGAGTGATGATGCACGGTCGACAGGCTCGGATGCCCGTGCTGCATCGCCAGCAGCATCTCGCGAGCGGCCGAGGCGTCGCGTACCTCGCCGACGATCAGCCAGTCCGGGTTGAACCGCAGGGCGTGCCGTACGAGATCGGCCTGGGTGATCTCGCCGGCGCCCTCGATGTTGGCCTCTCGCGTCTCCCACTCCAGTACGGCGGCGGCTCGCGTCTCGTCGTCTGCGAGGTTGAGCTCACGCGTGTCCTCGATCACGCAGAACCGGGTGTCGGCAGGCGTCGCGCTCACGAGCGCACGCAGGAACGTGGTCTTGCCCGCGCCCGTCTCGCCCGACACGACGATCCGCATCCCCCGGCGCATCGCTGCCTCGAACATCGACCGGATCGCGAGGTCGATGGTCGATCGCTGTTCCAGATCGTCGAGCGACGCCGCCGGCAGGACGTTGCGGCGGATCGAGACCTGCGGTCGCCCCGACACGACCATGATCGCCGCCAGCCGTGAACCGTCGGGGAGGCGCATCACGAGGAGGGGACGGCCGTCGTCGAAGCGGCGCTCGGTGGCGCCCGCCCGCCGGGCGAGCTGCGCGACCTCCTCGCGAAGATCGTCGTCGTCGGCGAAGACCCGATCTGTCCAGCGCTCGCGAGGCCGGTCGACATACTCGACCCACACCGCGTCGGCGCCATTGATCATCAGGTCGGTCATGTCGTCGACGTCGAGGAAGCGCTGGAACTTGCCGCTCCCGAAGTACGAGGCGATGGCACGACCGATGAGGTCGTTCTCGGCGCTCGGATCGAGCGGGTCTTCGTCGGCCTCGATCGCCGCCCTCGCACGGTGGGCGAGCACGTCGACGGCGATCTCGTGGGCGTACGCCTCACGCTCGAGGTCGTCCCAGCTCGACCCCTCCGCCGTGACGAGTGCCTCCTGGATGGCCTCGATCACATCCTCGAGGGTCGGCGCACTCATTGCTGCACCACGGCCGGCGTCGAGTAGAGCGTTCCCGCCAGGTTGCGCACGGCCGACCACCACCGTGACCACTCGCCGCCGCGCATCGACCGGGCGCCGAGGCGCGCCCGCACACGAGGCAAGATGGCCAGGACGTCGCTGCCGACGAAGGCGGCAATGTCGGACGTTGTCCACGGCGTCGAGCCGGCGACGACGACATCGACGTCACATCCGGCAGTGAGCAACGACGAGACGCGAGACGGCACGGTCGCCAACGCGGCGAAGTCGCCAGGCGTGACGATCAGCACGCGCTCGGAGTGGACGGCGAACGGCATCGCCGGCGACCGGGTCGTCAACCTCCCGGCATCGACGATGCAGCACACGTCCTCGCCGTCGAGCGAGCGGCACAGTGACGCCGCCGATCGGGCGAGGACGCTGACCGTCTGCTCGCAGGAGGGCGGTGCAGGGACCAGCCACCAACCACTCATCTCGGCACCGTGCTCGACGATCAGGTCCGCAACCCGCCCGTCGGCGGCGCGTGCGGCGAGCGACAGCGACACGAGCCCTGGCTCGACGCCGACACCGAGCTCGGCGCCCATCCGGCCACCGTCGGGGTCGGCCTCGATGAGCGCAGTGACCGTGTCACCGCCGGAGGGCCAGACGGCGGCGAGCCCCATCGCCAACGTCGTCGCGCCCGGAGCGCCACCGGTCGAGGCGATGGTGATCATGGTCACCCGCCCGCTCCGACGAGCACCACCCGCAGGGCGTCGTCCTGCGCCGCCTGGGTCGACTCCAGCGCAACCGCCTCTCGCGCCCTGACCGTGATCCACATCTGGCCTGTTCCCAGCGGTTCGGTGGCCCACACCCGGCCCTCGCCGAGCACGTCGGCCTGCGCCGGTCGCTCACTCCCCGCCGGCGTCGCCGCCGCTCGGATCAGCATGACCGGCGCCCCGACGTCGATCGCCGACGACGGCACCTCCCCCGGGTCGAGCGCCGCGCCGAACACGACCTCGCCGCGCCCGAGCGGTGGCGACGACGAGAACATCGCCGACGAGATCAGCGCGCCCTCGGGGACGCGACCGATGGGAGCCTGGCCGATGAGGTCGGCCGCTGCCTGCGGCGTCACCGTTGCGACGCCGGGACCGGCCGCGATTCGCACAACTCGCAGATCACTGCGGGCGACAGGGGTGCCGGCCTCCAGGTCTCGCGACGCGACGACGGCGTCCACGCCATCGTCGGTCGACGTCACCAGCAGCACACCGCCGAGGGCGCACACCAGCACCAGCAGCACACCGCCGAGCAGCCACACGAGGTTGCGCTGTCGCTCGGTTGCGACGCGACCGACGGGCCGCCTTGATGTCAACGTTGGGTGGTGCGACGGATCCGGCTGCGGCTCGACGGGGTCGTCGACGTGCCGCGCCCGTCGCAGCATCGTTCGCGACGGCCGCTTCCGCATCGTGCGGGCCATCGCTCACGTCCCCCCGACGGCCGCCACATCACGACCGTCGGTGGGCGTGACTGGCTGGTGGCGGACGTCGCAGATCACTCGACATGACAGAGTCTGGATCGACATCCGACTCCCCCTCGTTATCCGGCGATGAATCGCCCCCTCCGCTCGGCACTGTAGCCATGTCCGCTGAGTGGGCGCGCCACGCGTCGCGACAGACCTGATCTCGATCGTCAACCGCGGACGCGATCGCACTCGGCGTTGCCGTGCCACACCGATATGAGGAGTCGCGGTTCGGACGGTTCGGAAGAGGAACGTGGTCATCCGGCGCGAGGAGGAAGCGCAGCGGACGAGCACCAGCCGCCTACGCACGCAGTGTTACGGCTTCGGCTCTTCTTCTTCCAGGGGGCTGCGCCCCTACCCATCACCGTCTGGCTCGCTGGCGCTCGCTCAGCCGGAAGGAGCCTTCGGCTCCTCTTCTCCCAGGGGGCTGCGCCCCTACCCATCACCGTCTGGCTCGCTGGCGCTCGCTCAGCCGGAAGGAGCCTTCGGCTCCTTGGGCAGACCGAGGACACGTTCGGCGACGATGTTTCGCTGGATCTGGCTGGTGCCGCCCCAGATCGTCTCCGAGCGCGAGAAGAAGAACGACGACATCATCGGGTTGACCGGGTAGCCGTCGCGACGCGAGTCGCGGTTCGCGCCCGGCCACGCCGGCGGCCCAGTGTCGATCAGCATCGAGTCGGCCCCGAAGATGTCGAGCGCGAGCTCCATCGCTCGCTGGTGCATCTCCGACCAGAACATCTTGTTGCTCGCACCGAGCGCGGCGATGGACACATCTTTCGTGTCGTTGAGCGTCGCCGTGAGCGAGCGGAGCCCGTTGATGCGCAAGATCTCGATCTTCGTGTGGTACTCCGCAAGCCGCTGCCGGATGCTCGGGTCGTCGATCGAGCCGTTGGCT
>JACDGA010000015.1 GCA_013815505.1 Acidimicrobiia bacterium | reverse complement strand
CGTCACCGGGGTTGCCGACGTCGTCGTGCACCTCGGGTCGTGCCCCGTCGCGCCCCGGCTCGTTCGCCGAGTCGGGGTCACGATCGTCGCCGCCGGCCACCGGCACGGGCTGGGTGACATCGGTCCAGAACGAACCGTCGTCGAGACGCTCGAGCGTGCGTTCCGCCTCGACGAGGTCTCGCTCGATGCCGTCGAGGTCGTCGGGATCCACAGAACCGAGAGTATCTGGCGAATCCCTGCCAGATCAGCGCGTGGCTCGCGCCGTCCAGAACGTGGAGCGCTTCTCCGAGCCGGCCCGCGAGCGTCATTGTAACCGTTTCGTCATATAGGGCTCCTCTGAGGTCGGCATTGCGCCGCAGAACGCGTCGGCGGACCTCAGCAGACTCCGGCGCGGACGGCGCGTCGCCTACGCTCACGCCTCGTGGGGTTCCTTCGCCGGCGGATGCGCGACGCCGGGTGGCAATGGCGAGATCTCCCTACCGGGCTGGTGATGATCGCGCCGTCGGCGCTCGTACTCGGAGCGTTCCTCGTCTACCCGTTGGTGAAGACCGTCTCGCTCGGTCGTCAGCGGTGCAACGAGTCGGCGACGCGCTGCGTCACCACAGGGTGGGATCAGTACAGCGACGTGTGGCGCAGCGAGGAGTTCCAGCAGGCTCTGTGGGTGACCGGCAAGTTCACGCTGCTCGTCGTACCGATCGGGCTCGCGCTCGGCATCGCCCTTGCGATGCTCGCCGACCGCTACCTGCGCGGCATCGGCATCTTCCGCGCGATCTTCTCCTCCACCGTGGCGACGTCGGTGGCTGTGGCGAGCCTGATGTGGTTCTTCTTGCTGCAGCCCGACGTCGGCGTCATCCCCAACATCGGCTGGGTGGAGGACCTGTTCGGCGTCGTGAAGGAGCCGGGACTGCTGCGCGACCCGGGCACCGCGCTGACGTCGGTGGCGATGTCCAGCGTGTGGGCAGGGCTTGGCTTCACGTTCATCCTCGTGACGGCCGGGTTACAGGGAATCCCCGCTGACCTGCACGAGGCAGCAGCGATCGATGGCGCCGGCGGGTTCCGTCGCTTCTGGAGCGTGACGCTGCCGATGCTCGGGCCGACGCTGCTGTTCGTGGTGGTGGTGCTCACGTCCCGTGCCTTCCAGGCATACGGCGAGATCGACCTGCTCACCGATGGCGGGCCCGACCCGCAGCAGTCGACGACCACGGTGACGTACCTCGTGTACGGCGATTCGTCGGTCGTGCGCAGCGATGCGGGGCTGCAGGCGACGACGGCCGTCTGGTTGTTCGTCATCCTGCTCGTGCTCGCCGCACTGCAGCTGCGCGGCTTCGGCAGGAGGGTGCACTATGGCGACTGAGCACCAGGGCCTCGAGATCGATCGCGTCACCGGCTGGCGGATGGCGCCGCGCTACGCGCTGCTCGTCGTCGTCAGCGTCATCGTGCTGTTCCCCGTGTACACGACGGTGATCGCCTCCCTGAAGCCGGGCGACAAGGTGCTCGACAACCCGCTCGTGCCCGACTCGTTCACGCTCGACGTGCTGCGCAACGCATGGGAGCGCGGCAACCTCGATCGCTACCTGCTCAACAGCGCAGTCGTCGCCCTCGTGGTGACGTTCATGCAGGTGGTCACGGCCGTGCTCTCGGCGTACGCCTTCTCGTTCCTGCGCTTCCCGGGGCGCAACGTCATCTTCTTCGCCTTCCTCGCCACGTTGCTGATCCCCATCGAGGCGACAATGGTGGTGAACTTGCAGACCATCGACTCACTCGGCTGGAAGAACTCGTACCAAGGACTCGCCGTGCCGTTCCTCGCCACGGCGTTCGGCACGTTCCTGATGCGCCAGGTGTTCTTGCAGCTGCCGCGCGACATGCGTGACGCCGCCACCATCGACGGAGTCGGTCATCTCGGGTTCCTGCGCCACGTGGCGATCCCGCTCGTGCGGCCGACGATCGGTGCGATGGCGCTGTTCGCGTTCTTGTCGACGTGGAACATGTATCTCTGGCCGGTGCTCGTCGCCGACGAGGAGGAGTGGCGCACCGTGCAGAGTGGACTGAAGCAGCTCGCAGCGGCGGGCATCGACGAGCCCAACCTGATCCAGGCCGGCACGGTCATCGCTGCGATCCCGGTGGCCGCCGTGCTGCTGATCTTCCAGCGCCAACTCGTGCGCGGTCTCACCGCAGGCGCGGTGAAGGGATGAGCGCGTTCGTGGCACGACGCCGGCGGCTAGCGATGGTGGTCGCGTTCGCTGCGGTCGTGGCCGCCGCCTGCTCGTCGGGCGACCCGATCCTCGATGCCGGCATCGACCCCACCACCCCATCGCCGCCACAGACGGCCGCGCCCGGCGAGACGTTGCCACCCACCATCCCTGCGACCACCACGACGACGCCGTTCGCCGATCTGCCCGAGTGCCCCGTCGACGCGCTCGGTGACGGCGACGACCCAGTGGAGATCACGTACTGGCACGGGCTGGGGGGCGAGAGCGAGGAGGCGCTCAAGGATCTCGTCGCCGGGTACCACGACAGCCAGGACCGGGTCAGGGTGCGGTTGCAGAACCAGGGCGGCTACAACGAGACGATCGACAAGTACCTGCAGAGCGGCGCCGACGGGCGGCCCGAGCTGGTGCTGATGCCCGAGTACATGCTCGCCCAGATGGTCGATTCGGAGTCGGTCGTCCCTGCCGACGTCTGCGTCAACGAGTCGGACTTCGACATGTCGGCGTTCCTGCCGCGGGTGCGAAGCGCCTACGTGACGGGCGGCGTTCTGTGGGGGATGCCGTTCAACGTGTCGGGACCTGTCCTCTACTTCAACAAGAAGATGTTCCGCGAGGCCGGGCTCGATCCCAACAAGCCGCCCGAGACGCTGGAGGAGATCCGTCGCTACTCGCAACGCCTCGTCGACAGCGGCGCGTCCGGGACGGGGATCGCGCTCGACTCCGGTCAGGACAACGGCGGCGGGTGGTTCCTCGAGCAGTGGTTCGCCAAGGGTAAGAAGCTGTACGCCGACAACGCCAACGGCCGCTCGGCGCCCGCCACGCAGGTGCTCTACGACGACCAGTTCGGCGTCGACCTGCTGAGCCAGGTGCGCAAGCTCGTCGACGACGGGCTCGCCGCCCATGTCGGGGCGAACCCGTCGGGGTACGACTCGTTCCTGAAGCTCGCCGATCCGAAGCGGCCGGCGGCGATGACGATCGGCACGTCGGCCGCGCTCGGGACGCTCATCACGACCCTCGACGGTGGGCTCGTGCCGGGCATCACGTCCGAGCAGTTCGGTGTCGGCCCGATGCCGGGTCCGGCGACACAGCCCGGGGTGCTGCTCGGTGGGGCGTCGCTGTACGTCGTGGCCGACAAGGCCGACGAGCAGACGGCAGCGGCGTGGGACTTCGTGGAGTACGCCGTGTCGGCCGAGGTGCAGTCGACGTGGGCGTCGCGCACCGGGTACGTGCCCGTCCGCAGCGATGCGATCGACCTCGAACCGCTGCGCTCGACGTACGACGACGACCCGCGCTTCAAGGTCGCCTACGACCAGCTGAACGCCTCGACCGAGGATCCCTCGGCCTTCGGTCCCGTCATCGGTCCGCTGCGCGAGATCCGCGCGACGAACTCCAACGCCGTCGGGGCGATCCTCAACGGCGGCGATCCGGCGGCCGAACTGAAGAAGGCCGCCTCACAGGCCAACCGCCTCATCCGCAACTACAACACCCTCAACAACTGACCCCGACCCGGCCGGTCTCCGGCCCGGGTCGTACACGGTCTGGGCGGGATCCGTCGCAACTGCTGACAGATTCCCCGCCCAGAGCGTCACGACTTCCGAAATCGTCGCGGTCGAGCGCCTCATCGGGCCATGGATCTTCGTCTCATCGAGCCGTTCGCCAGCCGCCATCACGGAGTCGTGACGATCACCGCCGCGCAGCACGCTGGCATCAGCCCCAGCGCCTGGTACCGCGCGCACGATCGCGGCCTGGTGGAGCGGATGTACCCGGGTGTCGCTCGCATCGTCGGCAGCGAGCCGACGCGCCTGCAACACCTGATCGGCGCCGTCCTGGCCTCGGGACCGGACGCGCTCGCCTCCCATCGCACGGCGGCGGCACTGTGGGGGATCCCTCGGCCGGGCGACGATCCCGTCGACGTCATCTTGCCGATCCGAACGCACGAGGCGGACCTCGGTCCGGAAATCGTCGTCCATCGCCCTCGGGATCGGCGTGATCTCGCGCCTGCACGCCGGATGTGCATCCCCACCACGAACATCGTGCGGACATTGTGCGATCTCGGCGCCGTCGACCCGTCTGCCATGCCGGGCGCCGTCGGGCACGTGCTGTCGGCGAAGCTGGCGTCGGTTCGAGCGCTCGACGACGGGGTCGCCCGTCACTCCGGACCCGGGCGCACCGGGATCGTCGTCTTCCGCAACGCCCTCCAGGGTTGGCTGCTCGACGGTCGGCCGGCGGACAGCGTGCTTGAACTGGCGATGCGGGATCTCGTGGCGCGTTTCCACCTTCCCGCCGTCGAGTTCCACCCGGTCGTGAGCGACTACGAGGTGGACTTCCGGATCGTCGGTTCGCCGATCCTCATCGAGTGCGACGGATGGGCGACACACGGGCTCGACCACGCCACGTTCGAGCGTGACCGGGCCAGAGACGCAGCGCACACCGTGGCCGGGTTCGTCACCCTGCGGTTCACGTACGCAGCGATCGTTCGGCGCCCCGCCGCCACGGCGTCCCGCATCCGCGAGGCAGTCGGCCGCTGGGCCCCGCACCTCCTTGTCGCATGACCCGGCCGGCATCCGGTCCGGGTCGAACGGTGGCTGGGCGGGATCCCTTTCAGCAGGTGGAACGGATCCCGCCCAGACCGTGTCGTGGGACGAATCCCGCCCAGACGGTGGTGGGGTGGATCGTGGGGGATGGGGCATAGGGTCGAGGGTCATGGCTACCCCTTTCCCCGCGCTCGATGGCTCGGCGCCACGACAGCAGAAGTTCTCAGAGGCGCCCGAGATGGGCATCGATCCCTCCAAGCGCTACTCCGCCACGCTCGACACGTCGCTCGGCGAGATCGTCATCGCGCTCGACGCTGCGAAAGCGCCGTCGACCGTCAACAACTTCGTCTTCCTCGCCCTGCAGCACTACTACGACGGCGTCATCTTCCACCGCATCATCAACGGGTTCATGTGCCAGGGCGGCGACCCCACCGGCACCGGCCGTGGTGGACCCGGCTACAAGTTCGCCGACGAGCTCCCGCGCCAGGGCGAGTACCAGATCGGCTCGGTGGCCATGGCCAACGCCGGACCCAACACGAACGGCAGCCAGTTCTTCCTCGTCTCCGGCGCCTCTGGCGTCGGCCTGCCGCCGCAGTACAGCTTGTTCGGTCAGATCGTGAAGGGCCTCGAGGTCCTCGACCAGATGCAGCGGGTCCCCACCGCCAGCGGCGACAAACCGAAAGACGACGTCGTCATCAACTCGGTCACCATCACCGTCGCCGACGACTGATGCGTCCCCTTCGTTCTGGAGGTCGCCGAACGCGTTATCCCGCGATCTCCAGCCTCCAGTTCGGGTGATGGGCGCGCTCGACGGACGCACGGCGATCGTCACCGGTGCCGGGCGGGGGATCGGTGCGGCCATCTCGATGGCGCTCGACGCCGCCGGAGCGCGGGTGGCGTTGATCGCGCGCAGCAGCGACCAGCTCGACGACACTGCAGCGACGCTCGTCAACGAACCGGTGGTGATCGTCGCCGACCTCTCCACACCGGACGGGCCGAGCGAGGCGGCAGCCGCTGCGCTGGATGGGCTCGGTGGCGTCGACGTGCTCGTCAACAACGCCGCGATCGCGGAACGCAAGGACATCGAGCTGTTCACCGTCGACGAGCTCGATGCGATGTGGAACACGAACGTCCGCGCCCCGCTGTTGATGACGGCCGCGGTGATCCCGTCGATGGTCGCGCAGGGCTCGGGCGCGATCGTGTCGATCAGCTCGCTCAGCGGTCGCCGGGGCACGCCGCGCCGAGCGCCCTACGCGGCGACGAAGGCAGCCATCGACGGGATGACGAGATCGCTGGCGATGCAGTACGGGCCCGACGGGATCCGGGCGAACGCCGTCGCACCCGGCGTCGTCGCGACGGAGATGTGGAACGAGCACCTGGCCAATCCCGGTGTCGCCGACGACGTGCTCGGCGTCATTCCCCAGCGGCGCCTCACGGACGCCACCGAGATCGCCGCCGTCGTGGTGTTCCTCGCCTCCGATGCGGCGAGCGCGATCACCGGCGAGGTCATCTCGGTGGACGGCGGCATGCACGCCACCGTCAACCTCTGGCCCACCGTCTGACCGCGAGACCCTCCAACTGGCGGTGGCAGATCCCCCGATCCGGCGGAGTGCCACCTCCAGAACGGGGATCAGCCTCGGCTCGTGCGAAGTTGGTCGTGCGTCGCGGCGGCGGCCAGACGCTCGGCGACGTCGGCGACACGGCGCTCGTCGCCGGTGATGAGGCCGACGGTCACCCGGATGTGATCGGCGTCCGGCCGGACGAGGAACGGCGCGCCCGGCGCGACACCGATTCCCTGTGACGCGAGCGTGATCAGCGCCGCCCGCTCGTTGCGAACCGGCACCCACATGTTGATGCCGTCGCCGTGGCCGACATCGACTCCGTGCTCGCGCAGCACGTCGGCGACAATGGCCCTTCGCCGGGAGTACGTGGCGGTGGCTCGGGCAAGCACGTCGCCCATCGCAGGGTCGGCCAACAGTTCCACCAGCAGCGCCTGGAGGATGCGGCTCGACCATCCTGGCCCCAGCAGTCGGCGGTTCATGACGGCTCGGACGACGTCACCGGCGCCACCGAGCGCGGCGAGCCGCAGGTCTGGCCCGTGGCTCTTCGAGAAGCTGCGGATGTGCACGGTTCGCTCAGGAAACATGGCGCCGAACGAGACGAGCGGCGACACGGCGATGGAGTTCGTGTGGTCGTCCTCGATGATCATCGTGTCTGGGCTGGCGGCGAGGAGCGAGGCGAGCTCGTCGCAGCGCCCTGGCGACATCGAGGCCCCGGTGGGGTTGTGGGCACGTGGCTGGAGGATGATCGCCCGCGGCGCTGTGGCCATCGCCGACTCCATCGAGTCGACCGCCGGTCCTTCCTCGTCGAGATCGACGGCGATGACCTCGCAGCCGATCTGGTCGAGCAGGTCGAGCATCGGCGGGAACGCCGGGTGGGTGACGACGACCCGGTCGCCGAGGCGAAGGACGGTCCCGCACGTCCGGTCGACGGCGTCGAGCGCACCGTTGACCACCGTCAGGGCCTCGGGCTCGAACGGCCACGACGACACGAGCTCGTCCTCGAGCGCCGGCAGCACCGGGTCGTCGAGGTAGCTCGACGTCAGGTTCTGGCGCGACACGCGAGCGATGACAGGCCCGAGGTCGGGCAACAGCGCAGGATCGGGCGTGCCAGTGGAGAGGTCGAGATCGAAGTGACCGGGTGCCTCGGTGATCTGGCGGTAGCGCAACGGCGTCCCCGGCCCCGACGGGCGACGCACCAGCGTGCCCCGGCGCCCCTGGGCGGTGATGGCCCCGACGCCGGCGAGCGTGTTCCACGCCTCGCTGACGGTGGTCGGTGAGACCGTCAACGCCCCCGACAGCGCCCGTACCGTGGGCAGGCGTGAGTCGACGGGCAGCGACCCATCGTGGATCAGGCGGCCGATCGCAGCGGCGATGGCACGCGACTGCGGTCGGTCGGTGCTGCGCGCGATCTCGCCGACGATCCGGCTCAGTGCCGTCGGTGGTTGCTCGTCGCCCGTCACTCGTCAGCCCCTGGGGCGAATGTACGGTCACAATGCGCCTATTGTCCAGCGTTAGCGGTGACATTACGATCAGGCGTGCTCCGAGTCCTCGGACGCGACTCCACGATCGGGGAGACCGAGATGACGAACATCGTGCGTGCGGCCGTGCTGCAGACCGACTGGGCAGGCACCAAGGAGGCGATGACCGACAAGCACGAGGAAGCGGCGCGCGAAGCGGCCGCCGACGGCGCGCAGGTCGTCTGCTTCCAGGAGCTGTTCTACGGCCCGTACTTCTGCCAGGTGCAGGAGACGAAGTACTACGACTACACCGAGCCGATCCCCGACGGCCCGACGACGCAGCGCTTCTGCTCGCTCGCCAAGGAGCTCGGCATGGTGATGGTGCTGCCGATGTACGAGGTCGAGCAGGCGGGGTTGTACTACAACACGGCGGCGGTCGTCGACGCCGACGGCACCTACCTCGGCAAGTTCCGCAAGCAGCACATCCCGCAGGTCAAGGGCTTCTGGGAGAAGTTCTACTTCCGTCCCGGCAACGGCGGGTACCCGATCTTCGAGACGGCGATCGGCAAGGTCGGCGTCTACATCTGCTACGACCGCCACTTCCCGGAGGGCTGGCGTGCGCTCGGGCTCAATGGTGCCGAGATCGTGTTCAACCCCTCGGCGACGCACCGCGGCCTGTCGGAGTACATCTGGCGCGTCGAGCAGCCGGCGGCGGCGGTGGCCAACATGTACTACGTCGGGGCGATCAACCGCGTCGGCATCGAGGCCGACATCGGCGACAACGATTTCTACGGGCAGAGCTACTTCGTCGACCCCGAGGGCAAGTTCGTCGGTGACGTCGGCGACGCCTACAAGCCCGAACTGATCGTGCGCGACCTCGACTTCGACAAGATCAAGGAGGTCCGCGACCGCTGGGCGTTCTACCGCGACCGCCGCCCAGACGCCTACGACGAACTGGTAGAGGCGTGAACGTGCTGATGGCTTCGCTCGTCGGCCCTTCGGTTCTCCTCACTCAGCTCCGACTCGTCGCTGGCGCTTCCCTCGCCGGTTGCGGCTGCCACCGGAGGCCAGGGTCATGACACGCGTGCTGATCTCGGGAGGGAAGGTCGTCAGCGCCAGCGGGCGCTCGGATGCGGACGTGCTGATCGACGGCGAGACGATCGCTGCCGTGCTCGCCCCTGGCCAGGCGGAGACGTTGGGGCTCAGCGATGAGGGCCGCGATGTCACGGTCATCGACGCAAGCGGCAAGTACGTGATCCCCGGCGGGGTCGACGTGCACACCCATATGGAGCTGCCCTTCGGCGGCACGGCGGCGTCGGACACGTTCGAGACCGGCACGATCGCCGCCGCGTGGGGCGGGGTGACCACCATCGTCGACTTCGCGGTGCAACGAACCGGCGAGTCGGTGCAGGACGGCCTCGCCGAGTGGCACCGCAAGGCGGAGGGCAACTGCGCCATCGACTACGGCTTCCACCAGATCATCGGGGGTGTCGACGAGGAGTCGCTGAAGGCGATGACCTATCTCGTCGACCACGAGGGCATCACCAGCTTCAAGCTGTTCATGGCGTACCCGGGCGTGTTCTACGCCGACGACGGTCAGATCCTGCGGGCGATGCAGAACGCCGGCGAGTCCGGGGCGATGATCATGATGCACGCCGAGAACGGCATCGCCATCGACGTGCTCGTCGCACAGGCGCTCGCTCGCGGCGAGACCGACCCCAAGTTCCACTCGTTCACCCGCCCGGCCGAGCTCGAGGCGGAGGCGACGCATCGTGCGATCTCGCTGTCGAAGGTCGCCGGCAACGTGCCGCTCTACATCGTCCACATGTCGGCCTCGGAGGCGCTCGAGGAGGTCGCCGCCGCTCGCCACGCCGGACACAACGTGTTCGCCGAGACGTGCCCGCAGTACCTCTACCTCTCGATCGAGGACCAGCTCGCCCAGCCCGGTTTCGAGGGGGCGAAGTGGGTGTGCTCGACGCCACTGCGCTCCAAGCACGAGCACCATCAGGCCGACCTGTGGAAGGGCCTGAGGATGAACGAGCTCGCCGTCGTGTCGACCGACCACTGCCCGTTCTGCATGAAGGAGCAGAAGGAGCTCGGACTCGGCGACTTCTCCAAGATCCCCAACGGGATCGGCGGCGTCGAGCACCGCTTGGAGCTCCTGTACCAAGGTGTCGTCACTGGCGAGCTGAGCCTCGAGCGCTGGGTCGAGACGTGCTGCACGACGCCGGCACGGATGTTCGGCCTGCACCCGAGGAAGGGCGTGATCGTCCCGGGCGCCGACGCCGACGTCGTCGTCTGGGACCCCAATGGCCACACCACCATCGGCGTCGACCACAAGCACCACATGAACATGGACCATTCGGCCTACGAGGGCTTCGAGGTCGACGGCAAGGTCGACACCGTCCTCAGCCGCGGCACCGTCGTCGTCGCCGACGATCAGTTCCACGGCCGCCCCGGCCACGGCCGCTACCTCCCGCGCGGCTTGTCCCAGTATCTGCAATGAAGGTGAGAGCCATGGGCGTAAAGGTTGGGCCGTGATGCTGGTCGCGCTCGCTTCGCTCACTCGGCGTGTCGGCCGGCGCCTGGCGGCGCACCCGGCCGACCAGGTTTCCATGCTCACTGCGTCACCGGCCGAAACAGTCGGGGCTGACTTCACGAACTCTGGAGGACTCTCATGAACCGAATCTCGCACTGGATCGACGGGGCTGTCCGGGAGGGCAACTCGGGACGCACGGCGCCGGTGTTCAACCCCGCGACGGGTGAGCAGAGTGCCGACGTCGACCTCGCCTCCGACGAGGAGGTCGACTCCGCTGTCGCGACGGCGCTGACGGCGCTGCCCGAGTGGCGGGCAACGAGCCTGTCGCGACGGGCAGAGGTGATGTTCCACATGCGCGAGCTCGTCGACGCCAACCGTAAGGAGATCGCCTCGCTGCTCACCGCAGAGCACGGCAAGGTGATGTCCGATGCCCTGGGCGAGGTCGCTCGCGGGCTCGAGAACATCGAGTTCGCCTGCGGCGTCCCGCATCTCCTGAAGGGCGGCTACAGCGAGCAGGCGGCAACCGGCGTCGACGTGTACTCGATCCGCCAGCCGCTCGGCGTCGTCGCCGGCATCACACCGTTCAACTTCCCGGCGATGGTGCCGATGTGGATGTTCGCCAACGCACTCGCCTGCGGCAACACGTTCGTGCTCAAGCCGAGCGAGAAGGATCCGTCGGCGTCGCTGCTGATGGCCGAGCTGCTCGCCAAGGCGGGTCTGCCGGCAGGGTGCTTCAATGTCGTCCAGGGCGACAAGGTCGCGGTCGACCGCATCCTCGACCACCCCGACATCGCGGCGGTGAGCTTCGTCGGTTCGACGCCCATCGCAAAGTACGTCTACGAGCGCGGCACCACAGCGGGCAAGCGGGTGCAGGCGCTCGGTGGGGCGAAGAACCACATGCTCGTGCTGCCCGACGCCGATCTCGACATGGCCGCCGACGCCGCGGTGTCGGCAGGCTACGGCTCGGCCGGCGAGCGTTGCATGGCGGTGAGCGTGCTCGTCGCCGTCGAGAGCATCGCCGACGAGCTCGTCGGCAAGATCAGCGACCGGATCGCGACGATCAAGGTCGGACCCGGTTCCGAGCCTGACAACGAGATGGGCCCGCTGATCACGGGCGAACACCGTGACAGGGTTGCCGGCTACGTCGAGCGGGCGAGCGGTGCAGGCGCAGAAGTCGTCGTCGACGGACGTGACGGCGGCGACGGCGGCAATGGGGACGGCTTCTTCCTCAACCCGTCGCTGCTCGACAAGGTCGCGCCGGGGATGGAGGCGTACGACGACGAGATCTTCGGACCGGTGCTCTCGGTGGTGCGCGTCGAGAGCTATGACGACGGCCTCGAGCTGATCAACGCCAACCCGTATGGCAACGGCGTCGCGCTGTTCACCCGCGACGGCGGCGTCGCCAGGGAGTTCCAGTTCGACGTCAACGTCGGCATGGTCGGCATCAACGTGCCGATCCCGGTGCCGGTCAGCTATTACAGCTTCGGTGGCTGGAAGGCGAGCCTGTTCGGCGACAACCACATGTACGGCCCGGAGGGAATCAACTTCTACACGCGAGCAAAGGTCGTCACCTCCCGCTGGCCCGACCCGAGAACCAGCGCAGTAGACCTGGGCTTCCCGGAAACGCGTTGATGCAGATCGGGTTAGTTCTGCAGACGACGCCGCCGTCGGCGCGAGTGATCGAGCTCGCGCGACGGGCGGACGCCTACGGGTTCAGCCACGTCTGGACGTTCGACAGCCACATCCTCTGGCAGGAGCCGTTCGTCATCTACAGCCAGATCCTCGAGCAGACGCGCAACGTCGTCGTCGGCCCGATGGTGACCAACCCGGCAACGCGGGACTGGACCGTGACGGCGAGCCTGTTCGCCACCCTCAACGAGATGTACGGCAACCGCACGGTGTGCGGCATCGGGCGCGGTGACTCGGCGGTGCGGGTCACGAACGGCAAGCCGACGACGCTCGACACGCTGCGAGAGGCGGTGCACGTGATCCGCGAGCTCGCCAACGGCCGCAGCGTCGACTACCGAGACTCGACGCTCACTCTGCCGTGGGCATCGCGCAGCGAGCTCGAGGTGTGGGTGGCGGCGTACGGCCCGAAGGCGCTGGCGCTCACCGGAGAGGTCGGCGACGGGTTCATCCTCCAGCTCGCCGATCCTCAGATCGTCGAGTGGACGGTCACGGCAGTTCGTCAGGCGGCGGCCGACGTAGGACGGGACCCCGACGCGATCACGATCTGCGTCGCAGCTCCCGCCTACGTCGGAGACAACCGCGTCCACATGCGCGACCAGTGCCGCTGGTTCGGTGGGATGGTCGGCAACCATGTCGCCGACCTCGTCAGCCGCTACGGCGACACCGGCGCCGTACCCGAAGCGCTCACGGAGTACATCGCCGGCCGCGAGGGATACGACTACAACCAGCACGGTCAGGCCGGCAACACGCACACCTCGTTCGTGCCCGACGAGATCGTCGAGCGGTTCTGCATCCTCGGCACACCAGACGAACACCTCGCACGGTTGGAGGAGCTGCGCCAGCTCGGCGTCGACCAGTTCGCCGTGTACCTCCAGCACGACGCCAAGGAGTCGACGCTCGAGGCCTACGGCGAGCACGTGATCCCGCGCATCCACGAGCAGCGTCTGGCGCGCCAGTGACCGGTCCCGCATGATCCGTCGAGCGGCGCTGTTCATGGGCTCGTTGTTGGTCGTCGCTGCCGTGTGGGAGCTGTACAAGACGCTCGGGCCAGAGGACGGCGGCGCCGTGCTCGGCTGGAACATCCTCCCGCGGACGAAGGACACGGCGATGCCCCACGTGTGGGACATGGTGAGCCGCCTCTTCGATCCCGAGAGCAGGGTCAAGGACTCGCCCATCTGGCGAGTCGTGTTCGCTGGCGTGTGGTTCTCGCTGCGGGTGGCGTTCGTCGGGTTCGCGATCGGCACGAGCATCGGAGTCGGCCTCGCTGCGTTGATGGCACGTTTCGATGTCGCCCGGCGGGGCCTGCTGCCCTACCTCGTCCTCTCCCAGACCGTGCCGATGATCGCGCTCGCCCCGCTCGTCGCCAGCTGGGGCGGCAAGCTGCAGCTCGCCGGATGGGAGTGGCCGAAGTGGCTGTCGGTCGCCGTGCTCGGCGCGTTCCTCGCCTTCTTCCCGGTTGCCGTCGGCACGCTGCGTGGTCTCGAGTCGGCGCCGGCGACCTCGCTCGAGCTGATGCGCAGCTTCGCCGCCAGTGGTCGCCAGACGATGTGGAAGCTGCGCTTCCCGGCGGCGATGTCGTTCATGGTGCCGGCGCTGCGCCTCGCCGCGGCGGCTTCGGTGATCGGTGTCGTCGTCGCCGAGATCTCCACCGGACTGCGGGGTGGCATCGGCAGGCTGATCATCGAGTACGCCCGACAGGCATCGGGTGATCCGCCCAAGGTGTACACGGCCGTGTTCGGCGCAGCCCTGCTCGGCTTGATGATGGCGGCGGTCGTCGGTGCGTTCGAGTATCTCGTGATGCGGCACCGCGCCCCGGCGGGAGAGGCGCCATGAGCCAGGCGGTCGAGGTGCACGAGCTGTCGAAGGTGTTCAACCCGGGCACCACGAAGCAGGTCGACGCGCTCGTCGAGATCGACCTCGCCGTGTCGCTCGGCGAGTTCGTCAGCCTCATCGGCCCGTCTGGGTGTGGGAAGTCGACGTTGCTGCGGCTGATCGCCAACCTCATCGAACCGTCGCACGGCGAGGTGCTCGTCAACGACAAGCCGGCGTCGAAGGCCCGTCTCGACCAGGACTACGGCATGGCGTTCCAACAGGCCGGGCTGTTCGACTGGCGCAGCGTGGTCAAGAACGTCGAGCTGCCGCTGGAGCTGAAGGGGTGGGACCGCACCCGCCGGCGCCAGCGGGCGATGGAGATGCTGCAGCTCGTCAAGCTCGGCGACTTCGCCGAGCACCGACCATGGCAGCTCTCGGGCGGCATGCAGCAGCGCGTCGCAATCGCCAGGGCGCTGGCGACGAGCCCGCAGTTGCTGCTCATGGACGAGCCGTTCGGGGCGCTCGACGAGATGACTCGCGAGCACATGCAGGCCGAGCTGCTGCGCATCTGCGCCGAGACAGGCACGAGC
>JACDGA010000522.1 GCA_013815505.1 Acidimicrobiia bacterium | reverse complement strand
ACGGAGGTCGAGTTCGGACAGCACGCCGTCGAGATCGGCGGCGAGCGTGTCGTAGTCGTAACCGTCTTCCGGCTTGTCCGACTCACCGAAGCCGCGCCGGTCGTACGCCACGACCCGGTAGCCCGCTTCGGTCAACGCAGGGACCTGCTCGGACCACGACGCGGCGCTCAGCGGCCAGCCGTGGATCAGCACGACGGGTCGACCGTCGCCGTCCGAGTCCTGGTAGTTGAGCTGGAGTCCGTTCGAATCGATCCGTGGCATGTGGATCATCCTTTCTCTAGGGCGGCCGCCCAGTCGATGACGGGGACGTCTCGGTACAGGCGCTCGATCTCGTAGAACTCACGAATCTCGTCGAGGAACACGTGGACGATGACGTCGCCATAGTCGAGTAGCACCCACTGCTGCTCGTGACGCCCCTCCGTGCGAAGCGGCTTGCGGCCAGCCTCGGACTTGACGATCGCCTCGACCTCCTCGACGAGCGTGTCGACGAGGCGCCGGTTGGAGCCCGAGCAGATCACGAAGTACTCCGTGATCGCCAGCACGTCGCCGACGGCCAGCACCATGATGTCGGTCCCCTGCTTGTCATCGGCGGCGCGGGCGGCGCACAGCGCGATGTCCAAGGCGTCCTGATCCATGTCAGGACTCATCGTAGAAGGGCGCGCGTGCTCTCACCGACCGTGATCACCGCGTCGACACCAGGAATGTCGTACTGCGACGTGACTTCCTCGAACTCGCCGAGCAGTCCGTCGAAGCCGGCCGTGTTGACGGTCGGGTTGATGATCTGCACCTGCGTCACGTCGGGTGCGCCGTCCTGTCGCACTGCGGTCGAGACCGACACGACGTTGATCTTCCCGAACGTCAACCGGTCGATGATCAGCGACGCCACCTGCGCGTTCGAGACGTCCTCGTCGTTGAAGCCGACGACCACCCGCACGGAGATCGAGTCGAGCGACGGCGCCACCTTGCGCGGCGACACCTGACCGAACACGAGGATCACGTCGGTGCGCGAGATGAGCGAGATCCGCTGACCATCGTCGCTCTCGATGCTCTTGCTCGCCAGCCGGCGCACGGAGAGCGGCCCGTTGAGCAGGCGATCGAGAAAGCGATCGGTTCCCGGCGGGACGTCGATCGACGCCGGTGCGCCTGTGTCGAGCCCGCCCCCGATGCCGCCGGCGATGCCG
Source organism: Acidimicrobiia bacterium (assembly GCA_013815505.1). Classification (GTDB taxonomy): domain Bacteria; phylum Actinomycetota; class Acidimicrobiia; order Acidimicrobiales; family Ilumatobacteraceae; genus JACDHN01. The sequence goes on along the minus strand of JACDGA010000522.1, from coordinate 868 downwards.
TCCCACAGTGCCTCCGTGTTCTCGTCCGCGGCGGGTAGAGCGAGGTCCAGTTCTTCCAGTTCGGCATCATCACCAGCCCACACGGCGGCGAGCGCCTCGGCGAGCGAGCCCGTTTCGAGCAGGGCAGGTCCGCGTTCGGTGACGATGTTGGGCGTGCCGTCGGTGTCGGCGACGACGTCGGCAGGCAGATCCACCTGCACCGAACCAACCGGCTCGAGCAGCTGCTCCAGCTCGCTGCGACTGACGACGGCCACCTGATCGAACGACACGCCGAGCACCGAGGTCGCGGCGAACCCGAAGGATTCCCGTCCCTCGTCGAAGGCATCGGCGATCGTGGTCGCCTCGATCGACTCCGTCGGCCGCGCCCCGGCGGCGTCGAGCGGCAGCGTCACGACCGACCCGCCCTGACCACTCGGTGACAGCGTCAGCACCACAGCGGACGCGAGCTCGTCGCCGTCGCTGGCCACGCCGAGCAACAGGTTGGGCGTCTGCGGCATCGGTCGCGACTCGAGCCGGTCACCTGCGGCGTTCTTGCCCTGCGTCGAGTTGTAGAGCACCGACGCGCCCGATGCGGTGGCCGCGATCACCACTGCGAAGGCGACGCCGGTGGCGATCGCACCGACGCGTGTGGCCCTGCGCCGTCGATCGGACGCCGGCGTCACGAGCGCACGACCTCGGACTCGAACTCGTACAACCGACGCTGCGCGATCACGTCGAGCACTGGCTCGGTCACCAGGTAGTCGAGGGGTCGACCGTCGACGAAGCGCTCGCGCAGATCGGTACTCGACACCTCGAGGCGGGGTACCTCGACCCTGATCCAGTCGACGATCGGTGGCAACTCGACCCGGTTCCCCGGCCGGTCGACGAC
>JACDGA010000124.1 GCA_013815505.1 Acidimicrobiia bacterium | reverse complement strand
CCCGAGAGGTGTTGAAACGGTTCCGTCGGGCGATCGCGTCGACGGGCGACTACTCGTTCACCGAAAGCCAAAGCGAGACCAGCATCGACTTCACTGCATCGCCGCGCGAGTTCGACGACCCGCTCCCGAGCTGGAGCGTCGACGTCCCGACGGGCAACGCCAACGTCATGGAGGTCGACATCACTCGATCCACCTACGACGTGGCAGTCGAGCCTGGACTTCCCGCAGAGGTCCGCGAACCGCTCGGTGAGCAACTCGGGTTCGTCGACGAGCTCGGCTGGGAGGTGACCGGCTTCCGCTACTCCGTGTCGTACGACTTTCAGCCCGAGGGGTTCTTTTCGCGAACAGTGGACTTCGACGTGCCCGCCGACGACACGCCAAAGGACGCGGCGAGGAGGCTCGTCCCGCTGCTCGGCAGCGGGGCCGAGGTCGACGACGAGGACGCCGACAGCGTGATCATCACGGTCGGCGAGAGCGCGGGCGATTACTGGATCATCGGGTCCTACTCCGACGGTGTCACAGGTTCGTTCTCGACCACCGACTGAGCGCGCTGCGGCTCGCCGAGCGTCACCGGGTCGTTCTCGAACTACGGGTGAGCGCGCTGGCGCTGACCGAGCGCGGTCAGCGGGATCGCTTCGCGGACTCGAACATCGCCAGCGCCTGGCCGAGCGGGACGAGGTCGCGCCGCTCGCGTCGCGCCGCCGACGCGGCGTCGGCGAGGGTCCGCTGCGCCTGCTCGAGCTGAGCGCTGAGCCGTGCGACCTCACGCTCGAGCTCCATCACGCGCCGGATGCCCTCGAGGTTCATGCCCATCGACGCCAGCTCGGCGATGCGCCGCAGCCGATCGATGTCGTCGTCGCTGTAGCGGCGGTTGCCGCCGCCTGTGCGGGCCGGGCTGACGAGTCCTCTGCGCTCGTAGATGCGCAGCGTCTGGGGATGCATCCCGGCCAGTTCCGCTGCGACGGAGATGACGTACACCGCCCGTCCGCTGCTGCGACGTGCCATCAGACGACCTCCCCGGACATGCTCGCCGCTGCGAGCGCCTCGATCGCGGACCGCTGCTCGTCGGAGATCTCGGTCGGCACCGTCACGTCGACCGTGACGATCAGATCACCCGAGCTGCGCCCGTTGTCGATGCCGCGACCGCGCACGCGGTGACGCGAACCACTCTGCGTACCCGGCGGGAGTCGCAACGTGACGTGACCACCGTCGATCGTCGGCACCTCGATCGTGCCGCCGAGTGCAGCCTGCGGGAACGAGATCTGCACCCGAGTCATGAGGTCCTTGCCTCGTCGCTCGAACCGTTCGTGCGGAGCGACGTGGACGTCGACGAGCAGGTCACCGGCAGGACCACCGTTGCGGCCAGGGCTGCCTCGCCCCTTGAGGCGGATGGTTTGCCCGTCGGCGACACCGGCAGGGATACGTGTGCGCACCTCTCGCTGGCGCAGTTCGACGCCACGACCGTGGCACGTCGGGCACGGCTCGGGGATGACGACACCGCTGCCCTGGCAGTTGGGGCACGGCGACGAGAACGAGAACAGACCCTGGTTGTCGTCGACGACGCCACGCCCGCCGCACGTGCCGCAGACCTGCGGCGAGGTGCCGGGCTTGGCGCCGTTGCCGTGGCAGGTGGAGCACTGCGCGTCGGCGGTGAGGTAGAGCGTCGTCGTGAGGCCGCGCACCGCGTCCTCGAAATCGACCGTGAGCTCGGCCCGCACGTCGGCGCCGCGTCGCGGTCCGGCGCCTCCTGCGGCACCACCCTGTTGGCCCCGTCGCCCGAACATCTGACCGAAGAGGTCGCCGATCCCGCCGGCGCCGCCACCCATGTCGCCGACATTGAACGAGAACCCGCCTTGGCCACCACCCGGCCTGCCCATCGGGCCCGCAGCCCGAGCCTCATCGTACTCGGCACGCTTGGTTTCGTCGCCGAGCACGTCGTAGGCGGCCGACACCTCCTTGAACCGATCCTCAGCCGACGGGTCGCCGGGGTTCGCGTCGGGGTGAAGCTGGCGCGCGAGCCGACGGTACGCCTTCAAGATCTCCTTCGAGCTCGCATCCTTTGCGACGCCGAGGACCTGGTAGTAGTCCTTCTCGAACCACTCACGCTGCACGGCTCAGTCCTTCGTGCGCACCATCGCGGGCCGCAACGTCGTGCCCTTCCAGCGGTAGCCGCTGCGCAACACCTCGGCGACGACGACGTCGCCCCCGGCGCCGCTCTCGTGAGCGACCGCCTCTGCGACCTCGGGGTCGAACGGCGCACCGTCGAGGTCGAGCGGTTCGAGTCCGTGGCGACGCAGTTCGGCCAGCATCGAGTTGAGCAGCGGTCCGACCTCGTCAGGATGGCGGATGTACGCAGCCTCTGCGGCGTCGAGCACCGGCAAGAGGGCCTCGACGATGCGGCCCGTCGCCCGATCGATGTCGACAGCCGACTGAGTCGCCGAGCGCTTGCGAAAGTTGATGAAGTCGGCTTGCACGCGCTGCAACGTGTCGCGCAGTGCGTCGCGCTCGGCGCGCACCTCGTCGATCGACTCGGCGACGGCTGCGTCCTCGCCGGACGTCTCCTCGTCCGTGGGAGCGGCGTCGTGTTCGGCGCCCGCCTCCCCTGCGTCGACATCGCTGTCGCTCGCAGGGGGTTGGGGCGCATCGGACGCAAGCGCGGCATCGGGGGTGTCGGCACCTGGCGTGCCGTCGTGGTGCTGCGTCATCGATCCGCTCACTGCTGGGTGGTGTTGCCGGCGGGATCGTCGTCGTCGACGATCTCTGCGTCGACGATCTCGTCGTCGTCGACGGCACCGGCGCCCGCATCGCTCGATTGGCCCGACGCAGAGGTGCCGGCGGCGTTGGCGTCGCGGGCAGCGGCCTCGTACAGCTTCTGGCTGAACGCCTGGCTCGCGGTCATCAGCGTCTCCGTGGCCTGCTTTATGGCCGTCGAGTCGGTGCCCTCGAGCGCCTGCTTGAGATCGGAGAGCGGCTGCTCGACGGCGCCGCGCTCGTCGGGCGACACGCTGTCGCCCTGCTCGCGCAGGACCTTCTCGGTCTGGTGTACGAGCGAGTCGGCCGAGTTGCGAACCTCTGCCTCCTCACGCCGCTGGCGGTCCTCCTCGGCGTGCGCCTCGGCATCACGCACCATTCGCTCGACCTCGTCCTTGGCGAGTGACGACTGACCCGTGATGGTCATCGACTGCTCCTTGTTGGTCGCCCGGTCCTTCGCTGCGACGTGGACGATGCCGTTGGCGTCGATGTCGAACGTGACCTCGATCTGGGGGATGCCCTGTGGCGCCGGTGGGAGGTCGACGAGCTGGAACTTGCCGAGCGTCTTGTTGTAGCCGGCCATCTCGCGCTCGCCCTGCAGCACGTGGATCTCCACCGAGGGCTGGCTGTCGGCCGCCGTGGTGAACACCTCGGTGCGCTTGGTGGGGATCGTGGTGTTGCGCTCGATGAGGCGCGTCATCACGCCTCCCTTCGTCTCGATGCCGAGGCTGAGCGGGGTGACGTCGAGCAGCAACACGTCCTTGACGTCGCCGCGCAGCACGCCCGCCTGAACGGCGGCGCCGATGGCGACGACCTCGTCGGGGTTGACGGACTTGTTGGGCTCGTTGCCGGTGAGGTCGGTGGCGAGCTCTTGCACGGCGGGCATGCGGGTCGAGCCGCCGACGAGGATGACGTGGTGCAGGTCGCCCTTGGCGACCCCAGCGTCCTTCAGCGCCTGCTCGAACGGGATGCGGCAGCGCTCGATCAGATCGGACGTCATCTCTTGGAACTTGGAGCGACTGAGCGACTCGTCGAGGTGGAGGGGGCCGTCAGCCGTTGCCGTGATGAACGGCAGGTTGATCTGTGTCTGCTGCACTTGGCTGAGCTCGATCTTCGCCTTCTCGGCGGCTTCCTTGAGGCGCTGTGTGGCCATGCGGTCGGTGGACAGGTCGACGCCGTGCGCAGACTTGAACTGGGTGACGAGCCAGTCGATGACCCGCTGGTCCCAGTCGTCGCCGCCGAGGGCGGTGTCGCCGTGAGTCGACTTCACCTCGAAGACGCCGTCGCCGATCTCCAGCACGGAGACGTCGAACGTGCCGCCACCGAGGTCGAAGACGAGGATCGTCTCGTCCTCGGCACCCTTGTCGAGACCGTAGGCGAGCGCCGCGGCGGTGGGTTCGTTGATGATGCGCAGCACCTCGAGCCCTGCGATCTGACCCGCCTCCTTGGTGGCGGTGCGCTGCGCGTCGTCGAAGTAGGCGGGCACGGTGATGACGGCCTGCGTCACGCTCGCGCCGAGGTACGCCTCGGCGTCGCGCTTGAGCTTCATCAGCGTGCGGGCCGAGATCTCCTGTGGCGTGTACTGCTTGCCGTCGACGTCCTCGCTCTTCCAGGACTCACCCATGTGCCGCTTGATGGAGCGGAAGGTGCGATCGGGGTTCGTGATGGCCTGGCGCTTGGCGACTTCGCCGACGAGCACCTCGCCCGACTTCGAGAAGGCGACGACCGACGGGGTCGTGCGCGAGCCCTCTGCGTTGGGGATGACGACAGGGTCGCCGCCCTCGAGGACGGCGACGACGGAGTTGGTGGTGCCGAGGTCGATTCCGACTGCTCTGGACATGGTGGTGGTGTGCTCCTTCGATGAGCGGTGATCGGCGCGAACTGACGATGGTTCGCAGTTGCACTCGATCGTAGCTGGCACTCCGCCACGCTGACACCCGAACCGACATAAAACTTGAGCGGCCTGGACTCAACCTTGTAAGTGGGGGTGCTCGAGCCTGAAGGATGCCGGGAGCAGCTCGGACATCGCGAACGTGGCCCGCACGCCCTCGGGACCGGCAGCGTGGACGAGCACGTCGTCGGCGGTGAACTCTCGCAGCCGCTGCCGGCACCCGCCGCAACACGTGGTCACGAGCTCGCCGCCGGCGACCGTCACCACCTCGACGATCCGGCGACCGCCGGCCAGCGCCATCGCCGCAATCGCCCCCGCCTCGGCGCACGTCCCCTCGGGGTACGAGGCGTTCTCGACGTTGCAGCCGACATGTACTCGGCCCGTCTCGTCGCGCACGGCGGCGCCGACGGAGAAGCCGGAGTACGGCGCATACGCCGCCGCATACGCGGTGAGTGCCGCCTCGAACAGCTCCCGCGTGGCGTCGTCCACGGGCGCAGCGTAGGCCGACGCCGGCACGTGTCGTGTCAGGACGCCGGCGCCGGCTCGCCGCGGTACGTCCCGAACGTCCAGGCGTTGCCCTCGGGATCGAGCACGGTCACGCTGCGCGAGCCGTAGTCCGTGTCCTCCGGCGCGGCGAAGATCGTCGCTCCGGCCTCGATCGCACGCTCGTGCACCTCGTCGGGATGCTCGGTGACCACGTAGACACCGACGCTGCCCGTGACGTGCTGCGAGTACGCGTTGCCTTCGCGACCCTTTGATCCCAGCATCACGCCACCGCCCTCCGGCCACATCAGCTGGGAGTGCTCGACGACTTCATCGGTGGCACCGCTCACGACGAGGGCCTCGGTGAAGCCGAACACGTCCGTGAGGAAGGCGATCGCTGCGCGGGCGTCCTCATACTGCAGGCCGGGCCAGATCATCTTCGGCGGCGCCTCACCGGTCGCCGGCGACATCGTGTCGTTCTCGTTCACGACATCATCATGCAACGGCGTCGACGGGGGTGTCTTGTACGTCTGGGAGATCCGCCGCCATCTCCGCCGCCAGCCATGCCCCTGGCGCGGAGCCCGAGAACTCACGCCACTCGTGGGTCATGTGCGCCTGGTCGGCGTACCCGGCGAGCGCAGCGGCCTCGCCGAGCGAGATGCCAGGATCGACGACGTAGCGCC
>JACDGA010000521.1 GCA_013815505.1 Acidimicrobiia bacterium | reverse complement strand
GCCGTGCGAGCCGGGACCACCTGCGCGTAGTCGAGTCGCACCGTGGGTGAAAGATGCAGTCCGTTGACCGAGTCGGGCTGGTAGCGAGCGACGACGAGCCGGACGAACGGCCAGAACGCCGAGCCGGAATCGACGGCGACGTCGGTGTACCACAGCTCGCGGGTCTCGTCGTACTGCGGTGCGTAGCCGAGCACCTGCACGCTCGGCTGTCCTTCGATATCGACGAGGGGCAACGACCGCACGGCGCCCACCGGGTAGGCGGGGCGGTCCCTGTCGTCGAACCCACCGAGGTGCAGCAGGTGGTCGAGCTCGAGCAGCATCGGACGCGTCACGGGACCACGTTGGCGCCAGATCGGGTCGGCCCCCCACTGGCTCACTCGTGTGTCGAGCCCTGCGTCGTCGGTCGACAGGGCGCACACGACGGCAAGCCGCTCGTCGTCACCGGTGAGGAACCACGATCGTTCGAGCCAGATCCTGAGCCCGGCTCGCCTCGTGCGGCGCATCCCGAACGGCTGCTCGGGCTCGACGTCGGTGTGCCAGCGGAACAGAGGGACGACGTCGCGCACCACTGGCTTCGGGGGCCGCGCCGAGCTCGGGATCGACAGCCGGCGCACAGGCCCGACCGTGCTGCGATCGGGCGCGTTGGCGAGCAGGCTCGGATGGAAGTACTCGCTAAATCGCGTCGTCGCCCGGAAGCGGTACTCGATCAGGCGGTGCTTCGTGTCGCCGTGGTGGTGCGTCGAGGCGTGGACTCGGATCGGCTCCGGCTGGCCGGGAATGGGCAGGGTCTGATCGGTGCCGAAGAGGATCACCATGTCCTCGTTCGGGCTGATGTCGGTGGTGAACGCCGTAGCAGCGGAGCGTCGCCGTTCCGGCGCGGGCTGCACGGGATCGTCGATCCACTCCTCCCACGCCGCCTCGGCGTCGAGTCGCGACGTCGACGGGCCGTGGAGGTCGACGGAACCGAACAACACCGTCGTCGTCCAGCCCTCGAGACGGATCGCCTGCAGTCGCACCGGCCTCGGCGCCTCCAGGGGGCGGGGCACGGCGTGGATGAAGCGGATCTCGTCGGACGGCGTGAGCGCCCACAGCCACCCGTCGCGCGCCGCGTCGATCATGTCGCGGTCAACACGCTGGGCGGCCGGCAGCAGCATCCACGGCCCGAGTAGGTCGAGATCGTCCTCGCGGAGCGAGCACGACAAGCGCGCCCGCAAGGTGTCGCCGGGTGGGAGCGCGAGGTCGATGGTGTTGCCGGTCACCGAGCCTGACGCCGTCGCACCTCCTTGCAGCACGATCCGCACCGGTTCGTGCGCCGGCCAATCGCCGTCAAGGAGCGTCACGAGTCCCTCGGTGCCCCACGGGAACGTAGGGCCGGGTCGGTCGAGTCCGGCGTCGGGAAAGCGCAGCGAGATCCCGTTGGCCAGCGGGTCGGGGAGGTAGGGGAGCACCAGCTGTTCGGTGTCGGCGACGAGGTATTGACCAGGTGCGAGCGCCCTCCCCGGTTCGGCGTCGAGGTCGTCGAGGTCGACGAGCAGCAACGGATCGGCGCCGGGGCCGTGTTCGAGCCGGAGGTAGTCGACCTCGATCGGGTCACCGGGGTCGGTGAGGCTCGGAATCGACCGGTCGAAGAACGTTCCTGCCTCGCGCAGTGCGACGAGCAGCATCGCCTGGTGGTCGTCGGGATCGGACGAGCCGATGGCGTCGTCGAAGCATCCGTGTACCTCTGCGTCGGGCTGACTCGTCTTCGGTGGGGCGACGTGGCGCTCGCAGGTCGGCTGGTAGACGATCTCGGGATGCGTCGCCGCCACCGCGGCGGCGTAGGCCTCCGGATCGATCACGGTGATCTTGTCGCCCGCCTCCGGATCATTGACGACGTCGACGCCGCTGCGGATGACGACGTGGCGAACCGACTCGCCCTCTCCGAAGGCGAGTCGCGGTACGACGGCGGGCGGTTCGACAGGTGCCCAGCGCAGCAGTGGGCGCAGCTCGGTGACGGTGTCGGAGGTCAGGGCCAGATGCGGTGCTCTCGCGATCACTCTTGCGAGGTCCTCGGCAT